>JBIKQY010000064.1:0-9669 GCA_044349465.1 Limnohabitans sp.
GTCGACCCCGATCAGATCGCCAGCATTCGCCTGGACACCTATGGCGTGGCACTGTCGTTTGCAGACCAGCCCCACCCGCAAACGGCTTTGCAAGGCAAGTTCAGTTTGCAGCATGGTGTGGCTTGGAGCCTGCGCCACGGCGGGTTCGGGCTGGAGGCCACCGAGCCAGCGGCCCTGGCAGAGCCAGCGTGCGCCGCCCTGCGCGAACGCGTGACCTTGGTCTGTGGGCCAGTCCAAGACCGGGCTTATCCGCACAGCTTTGGCGCAAGGCTGCAGCTGCAAATGGCCAACGGCACCCAACACAGCAGTGAAGTGGTCAATGTTTTAGGTGATCCGGAAAACCCCTTGAGCCCTGAGCAAGTGCAGGCCAAAGCCACGCAACTGCTTCAGGCCAGCGGCTGGGGCTGGGCTCAGACCGAGCAACTCATCGGTCTGGTTCAAACGCTGCCACAGGCCCAAGCCTTGGGGCCTTTGTGGGACAGCCTGCAAGCCGGCCGTCAGCCCCAGAAGGTGTCGAGCGCACAGGCCAGCGAGAGCAAGCGCTCGTCCTGACCGGGTGCGGCCAGCAACTGGCACGACACCGGCAAACCCTCGGTCGGGCAAGGAAAGGACAAAGCGGGCGCTCCCAGCATGTTGGCCAGGCACGCCCAGTCAGCCTGACTGGCAGGTGCGGCTTCTGTGTGGGCGAAACTCGTGTGCGGCGTGGTGGGCAACAGCAAGACATCGATGCCTTCAAACAAAGCCCCAGCCTGCGCACGCAAGCCATCAATGGCGGCCTGGCTGGCTTGCCGTTTTTCCGGACCCAGGCGGGCCCCGTAATGCAGCATTTTTTGCAAACCCGCACTCAAACCAGGCAACTCAGGACCCAAGGCGTTCTGCCAGTAATCCGCGCCTTCCCATTCGCTCATCAGCAAGGCATGCAAACGGTTGCGGGCGGGCGGCCAATCAGGCAAAAGCACAGTGTTCAACTGCGCACCGTGTGCCTGCAGGCGCTGCTGTGTGGCCTGCCAGGCTTGGTGCACAGCAGGCGCCATTTCCACCTCGGTTGTTTGCGGCAGGATGCCCACGCGCAAACCGCGCCACACGTCGGTCTGCGCAGCGGGTGCAAGGCTGATGCCCAACAGGCAAGCCATCGTTTGCGCAAGGTCGACACCACTGCGCGCAAGAGGCCCCGCCACATCCAAAGTGGGGCTCAGGGGCACGATGCCGCCCATGGGGATGCGCGTGCGCGTGGGGATCATGCCCATCACACCGCAGTACGCTGCAGGAATGCGGACCGAGCCCATGGTGTCGGTGCCCATGGCGATGGTGCACAGGTGATCGGCCACAGCAGCGGCAGAGCCACCGCTCGAACCACCCGGCGTGAAGCCTTCGCGCAAGGGGTTGATACAGCGGCCATACACGGGGTTGTCGGTGGTGGCCCCCAAGGCGGCTTCGTGCATGTTGAGCTTGCCCAACAACACCATGCCGGCATCGCGCAAGCGCTGGTAAACGGGCGCATCGTGTTCAGGCATGCGCTGTGCGTATGCCGCTGTGCCAGCGGTACACCGCATGCCCAGCACATCGATGTTGTCTTTGAGGGCCATCACCACCCCATCCAGCGGCCCCAATGGCTGCCCCTTGGCCCAACGCTCGGCACTGGCCTGTGCCTGTTGCAAGGCCAGGTCTTCGCACACATGCACAAAGGCCTGCAGTGCCGGGTTGCGCTGCGCGATGCGTGCCAAGTGTGCGCGGGTCACGGCCACGGGGTTGGTGAGGCCTTGCGCATAAGCCTGCTGCAAGGCGGCGGCATTCAAAAGGGTCAGGTCCTGGTTCATGGTCAGTCAGGCATCGGCCGCTTGTCGGGCCGGTTCAGGTGGGGTGCTGGTAGGCCACAGCACAGAAGCGATGGCCAGCACGATCAGCACGATGGCGGCCCAGTCTTGCCAATGCAAGGCTTCATTGAGGAAGTAAGCACCGCTGAAAACGCCCAGCACCGGAATGAACATCACACTCAGTGTGGAGGCCAGCGGTGGCAAATTGCGCGCCAGTGACAACCAGGCCGCCTGGGCAAAGACAAACACACCAAAAGCGTTGTAAACAATCGATACCCAGGTGATGTCCGGAACTGGCCCCCAGTTTTTGCGCTCAAACACAAAGGCCAAAACGCTCATGAGCAATGTGCTCATGCAGGTCATCCAGAACACGATCGCCAAAGTAGGGACTTGCATGCGGGTGTGGCGAATTTGCTGCGTGCCCAAACCCCAAAAAGCTGCCGCTATCAGACCCAGCACAATGCCCAGCGGTTTTCCTGCAATGGCACTCAATTCATGCCAAAGCAAGAGCACCACACCGAGGGCCGCACAGCCTACGCCTGCCCAAGCCCGCCAGCGCATCGACGCACCGAACCAGAGCACCCCAATCAGGGCCGAAAAAATCGGCATGGTGTAACCCAAAATCGCAGAACGCCCGCTGGACAAATTCTGCACGGCCAGGATGATCAACACATGCCAAACCAGCATGTTGGTGATGGCCAGCATGATGAGCTCTGGCCAGTCTTGCTTCGGAATTTTGAAAGACACCTTCTTGACGTAAAGCACCAGCGCCAAAAAGGGCAAGCCCATCCACATGCTCAAGCTGCGAAAAGACAAGGGGGGATAGTGGTTGACCCCCAACTTGAGCATGGGCCAGTTGAAGCCCCAGACCAACGTCAAGATGATCAGCAAGGTGATTTGTTGTCGGCTGAGGGTCATGTCGCCCATCCTAGCGCAGGCTCATCTCGCGTGCTGACCAAGCAGCGACACGGGGTGAGGAGCTTCACTCCAGCTCGGTCTTGCGTGAAACCTCACCAAGCCGGTTGCAGCGCCGCAAAACCTTTGGGAGCCTGGCTGGACTTCTCGAACGTCACGATCTCGTAAGCGTCGGGTTGGGCCAGCAGGGCGCGCAGCAACTGGTTGTTCATGGCGTGGCCCGAGCGGAAGGCGCTGTAGGCGGCCAGCAGGGGTTTGCCCACGATGTACAGGTCGCCCATGGCGTCCAGGATTTTGTGTTTGACGAATTCGTCGTCGTAGCGCAGACCGTCGGCATTCAGCACTTTGTAGTCGTCCATGACGATGGCGTTGTCCAGTCCGCCGCCCAAGGCCAGGCCGTTGGCACGCATCATTTCCACGTCTTTGGTGAAGCCGAAGGTGCGGGCACGGGCGATGTCACGCGAGTACACGCCCTCGGACATGTCGAATACCACCTGCTGGCCCGTTTGATCGACGGCGGGGTGGCGAAAGTCGATTTCAAAGCTGAGTTTGTAGCCGTGAAAGGGCTCCAACTTGGCCCACTTCATGTTGGCCCCCTCGCCTTCGCTGACCTGCACGGTTTTGAGCACGCGCAAAAAACGCTTGGGCGCGTTTTGTTCGACGATGCCCGCGCTTTGCAGCAAAAAGACAAAAGAAGAGGCCGAGCCATCCAGAATGGGCACTTCTTCGGCCGTGATGTCCACGTACAGGTTGTCGATGCCCAGCCCGGCGCAGGCCGACATCAGGTGCTCTACTGTGAAGACCTTGGCCTGACCGACCGAGATGGTCGAGGCCAGCCGGGTGTCGGTCACCGATTCGGCCCGAACGGGGATGTCCACCGGCTCGGGTAAATCCACCCGGCGAAACACGATGCCGGTGTCGGGCGCCGCCGGGCGCAGAGTCAATTCGACACGCTGGCCACTGTGCAAGCCCACGCCAACGGCCTGGGTCAGGGATTTGAGGGTGCGTTGAGCAAGCATCCTGGCATTTTAAAGCTGACGGTCTTGTCTTGTGCTGACAAGGCATTCAGGAAACACAAACGCTTTTTCACTCACAGGGTCCGTGGCGAAAAAAAGGGCCAGGCCGGTTTGCGCCGGTCTGACCCTTTTGCGCATCGCCCGCTGGGCGAATGGCTCAGTCCGCCTGCTTGCGCAGGAAAGCGGGGATTTCGATGTCGTCCATGCCCGCGTTGGCCATGCCGTCCACACGCGCTGCCGCGTGGGTGCGGTTGCTGCGCCAAATGGCCGGTGTGTTCATGCCCGCAGCGCTCAGGGCCGCAGAGGCGCCCATGGGAGCGGCCACCGCCTCTTGCCCGCCCATCATGAAGGGGGCATTGTCGGTGCCTGTGCGCAGCACTTGCAGTGGAGGCGCTGTGCGGCGAGCACCGGCCTTGGCCAGACCTGTGGCCACCACGGTCACGCGGATTTGGTCGCCCAAGCTTTCGTCATATGCGGTGCCATAAATGACGTGTGCATCTTCCGAGGCGCAGTCGCGGATGGTGTTCATGGCTTGCTTGGACTCGGACAGTTTCAAGGAACCCTTGGCGGCACTGATCAAGACCAGCACGCCGCGCGCACCCTTGAGGTCCACGCCTTCAAGCAGCGGGCAAGCCACGGCTTGCTCGGCCGCGATGCGGGCGCGGTCCGGGCCACTGGCTGCTGCCGTGCCCATCATGGCTTTGCCAGGCTCGCCCATGACGGTGCGCACGTCTTCAAAGTCGACGTTCACATGGCCGGGCACGTTGATGATTTCGGCAATGCCGCCCACAGCGTTTTTCAGCACATCGTTGGCGTGCGAAAAGGCTTCGTCTTGCGTCATGTCTTCACCACCAGGCAATTCCAGCAGCTTTTCGTTGAGCACCACGATCAGCGAGTCCACGCTGGCTTCGAGCTCCTTCATGCCTTCGTCGGCGTTGTCCATGCGGCGCTTGCCTTCAAAGTCGAAAGGCTTGGTGACCACACCAACAGTCAAGATGCCCATGTCTTTGGCAATGCGCGCGATCACGGGCGCTGCGCCTGTGCCCGTGCCGCCGCCCATGCCGGCGGTGATGAACAACATGTGCGCGCCTTCGATGGCCGCGCGGATGTCGGCTTCGGCGGCTTCGGCGGCTTCACGGCCTTTGTCGGGCTTGCTGCCAGCGCCCAGACCGGTTTGGCCCAGCTGCACAAAGCGGTGGGCCGCGCTGCGCGCCAGGGCTTGTGCGTCGGTGTTGGCGCAGATGAATTCCACACCTTGTACCTGGCGCTCGATCATGTGCTCCACGGCATTGCCGCCGCCGCCGCCCACCCCGATCACTTTGATCTGGGTGCCTTGGTTGAATTCCTCTGTCTGGATCATTTCGATGGTCATGGTACTTCTCCTAAATGGTTTGCAGTTGCCTGAAAGTTTTCTGAATTCTTGGTTTCGTTTGATCGTGTTGTCAACATCGCAGCGGCCTTGACAGAGGTGGGCTGCTTCTGGCCTGAAAAAGGTGGGTCCAGTTCATCAGAAGTTCCCCACAATGAAGTCTTTGAATCGGCCAAAAGCGTTGTTCACTGAACTCTTCTTTTGGGTCACCTTGTAGCCGCGCAGGCGGGCCAATCGGGCCTCTTCGAGCAGACCCATCACAGTGGCTGCGCGCGGCTGGCTGACCATGTCGGCCAAACCGCCTGAATACTTGGGCAAACCCCGGCGCACTGGCTTGAGGAAAATGTCCTCGCCTAATTCGATCATGCCGGGCATCACCGCGCTGCCGCCCGTGAGCACGATGCCCGAGGACAGCACTTCTTCGTAACCCGACTCGCGGATGACCTGGTGCACCAGCGAGAAAATTTCTTCGATGCGCGGCTCGATCACGCCGGCCAGGGCCTGGCGGCTGAGCATGCGCGGCCCCCGGTCACCCAGGCCCGGCACTTCCACCTGGGCATCCGGGTCGGCCAGCAGCTGTTTGGCGTTGCCACTTTCGACCTTGATGTCTTCAGCGTCCTTGGTGGGCGTGCGCAAGGCCATGGCAATGTCCGAAGTGATCAGGTCACCCGCAATCGGGATGACGGCGGTGTGGCGGATGGAACCGTTGGCAAAAATCGCCACATCGGTGGTGCCTGCGCCGATGTCCACACACACCACGCCCAGCTCGCGTTCGTCTTCAGACAACACGGCCAGGCTCGAAGACTGGGGGTTGAGCAGCAGCTGGTCGACTTCGAGGCCGCAGCGGCGCACGCACTTGATGATGTTTTCTGCGGCACTTTGAGCCCCGGTGACGATGTGCACTTTGGCTTCCAGGCGCATGCCACTCATGCCGATGGGCTCCTTGACCTCCTGGCTGTCGATCACGAACTCCTGAGGGGCCACCAAAAGCAAACGCTGGTCGCTGGAGATGTTGATGGCGCGTGCCGTCTCCATCACGCGGGCCAGATCGGCTTGGGTGACTTCCTTGTCCTTGATGGCTACCATGCCACTGGAGTTGATGCCCCGAATGTGGCTTCCTGTGATGCCCACATTCACACGGGTGATCTTGCAGTCGGCCATCAACTCGGCTTCTTTGAGCGCCTGCTGGATGCTTTGCACCGTGGCGTCGATGTTGACCACCACGCCGCGCTTGAGCCCATTGCCCGGCGCGATGCCCAGCCCGGCAATCTTGAGCTGACCGTCGGCCATCACCTCGGCCACAACGGCCATGACTTTGGACGTTCCGATGTCCAAGCCAACGACCAGATCTTTGTACTCTTTTGCCATGTCAACCACCGTTTCCGTTTATTTCCTGCGCCATGATCACTCAAGGCCTTTTCTTGTTGTCTGCATCCACTGTGCTCACGCCATGCAAGCGCAGGGCATAGGCATCTTTGTGCCGCAAATCCGCACCAGCCAAAGCGGATGTAACTCGCCCATAACGAGCGGTCACCTGCTTCAAGCTTGTCAAAAATACATCCAGCCTTTGCAATACCTCAGTGCGGCTGCCACGGCCCAGTTCGATCTGGGCACCCTTTTGGGTTTGAACCCGCCAGCTGCCACGAGGGGTCAACTCCAGCATGTCGATCTCCATGTCCAGCGCCTGAAAGCGCGGACTCAAAGCCAGGTACATGCCAGCCACGGTCTGCGACTCAGCGGCAGGCCCCTTCATGCGTGGCAGTCGCTCTGCATCGGTATCGTCCAGACTGGCTTCAAACACCTGACCTTGTTCGTTGATCAAGGTGCCTGCATCTTCATCGCCCCATGTGGCCATGGGTCGGTGCTCCAGCAAAACAGCCCGCAAACGGTTCGGAAAATCGCGGTGCACCACCGCCACACGCACCCAAGGCACGGCCTCAAAAGCCTGCCGCGTTTTGGCCAAATCGATGGTGAAAAAATTGCCCTCCAGCTTGGGCAGAACATGTGTGCGAAAAGCAAAAGCGTTGTTGCGACTCACCTCGCCTTGCACGGTGATCGTCTGCAGTGCAAAGCCCGGGTGGCGAATGAGCCACCATGCCCAGCTGCCCAAGGCCAGCAGCACAAACACGGCCACCAGCAAAGCTGTGGCCATGTTCATGAGCCGGACATCGGCAGGCAAGGGCATGGTTTTTTTCACGCAGCCACTCCTTCGTAGTCCAGCGCAGCAGAGGACAGCAAATGGCCGCACAGGGCCGCGTAAGACATGCCGTCGGCTGCTGCTGACATGGGCACCAGTGAATGACTGGTCATGCCGGGCGAGGTGTTGATCTCCAGCAAATAGGGCTGGCGGGTGGTGCCATCGATCATCACGTCAATGCGGCCCCAACCCCTGCAGCCCAAGGCTTGGTAAGCGCTGCGCACCAAAGCCTGGATGGCAGCCTCTTCCTGGGCGGGCAAGCCGCAGGGCACCAGGTATTGCGTGTCGTCGGTGAAGTACTTGTTTTGGTAGTCGTAATTGCCCTCAGGGGCGACGATTCGAATCACGGGCAAGGCGCGGGCCTCGTCTCCTGCACCCAGCACGGGGCAAGTGACCTCATCCCCCACGATGCACTGCTCACACAAGATGTCATGGTCGCATGCGGCCGCTGCGCGCAAAGCGGCGTGCAGGTCTTCGGCCCGCACCACCTTGCTCACGCCAATCGACGAGCCTTCGCGGGCGGGCTTGACGATCAGCGGCAGACCCAAGGTTTGAATGAGGTCTTCGGCTGACAAGCTGTCAATTTGTGCGGGATGCACCAGCACATGCCGTGGCACCGGCAAACCTTCGGCCTGCCAGACCCGCTTGGTCATGACCTTGTCCATGGCGATGCTCGACGCCATCACGCCCGATCCGGTGTAGGGAATGCCCATCAACTCGAGCGCGCCTTGCACTGTGCCGTCTTCGCCAAAACGACCGTGCAAGGCGATGAAGCAGCGCTTGAAGCCCTCTGTCTGGAGCTCACTCAGCTCGCGCTCGGCCGGGTCAAAAGCATGGGCGTCCACGCCTGAAGCCAACAAGGCTTGAAGCACGCCCTGACCCGACATGAGAGAGACTTCACGCTCGGCCGAGCGTCCACCCATCAGCACGGCCACTTTGCCCATGTTCATCGGCTTGGTGTTCTGCGTCATGCGATCACCTCCTTGAACGCATCTTTGGCTGCATCTTTGGCGGGACCGCCCAAGGCCACCACCTGCGCCGGGGTTGCACCAATGGAGCCTGCACCCATACAAATGAGCACATCGCCATCGCGTGCGTTGCTCATCACGGCCTGGGGCATGTCGACAATCTGGTCGACAAACACCGGCTCGACCTTGCCCGCCACACGCAGCGCCCGGGCCAGAGAACGGCCATCAGCCGCCACAATGGGCGCTTCGCCTGCTGCATACACCTCGGACAGCAGCACGCTGTCGCAGCCTTGGCCAATGACCTTGACGAAGTCTTCAAAACAGTCCCGCGTGCGGCTGTAGCGGTGCGGCTGGAAGGCCAGCACCAAACGTCGGCCCGGGAATGCGCCACGGGCTGCGGCCAATGTGGCCGCCATTTCAACCGGGTGGTGCCCATAGTCGTCGATGACCGTGAAGCGGCCCTGGCCGTCGGCCGTGGCCACTTCGCCATAGCGCTGGAAACGACGGCCCACGCCCTTGAACTGGGCCAATGCGCGTTGCACCGCAGCGTCGTCAACATTCAACTCGACGGCCACAGAAATGGCGGCCAGGGCATTGAGCACGTTGTGCACGCCGGGCAAGTTCAGCACGATGGGCAGGTCGGGCAAGGTCACGCCGTTGCGCCTTTGCACCGTGAAATGCATCTGCCCGTTTTGAGCCCGCACGTTCACCGCACGCACTTGAGCCCCTTCGTTCAGGCCGTAAGTGGTCACAGGGCGTGCGATGTTGTCCACGATGGACTGCACGCCAGGATCGTCCGAGCACACAATGGCCGTGCCGTAAAAAGGCATGCGGTGCAAGAACTCGACAAAGGCCGCCTTGAGCTTGGCCAGGTCGTGGCCATAGGTTTCCATGTGGTCAGCGTCGATGTTGGTCACCACCGCCATCACGGGCAACAGATTTAAAAACGAGGCATCGGACTCGTCGGCTTCCACCACGATGTAGTCACCCGTGCCCAGTTTGGCATTGGCGCCGGCGCTGTTCAAACGGCCACCGATCACAAAGGTCGGATCCAGTCCGGCCTCGGCCAGCACACTGGCCACCAGGCTGGTGGTGGTGGTTTTGCCGTGGGTGCCCGCAATGGCCACGCCTTGCTTCATGCGCATGAGTTCTGCCAGCATCACGGCCCGAGGCACGATGGGGATGTGGCGCGCACGCGCAGCCAGCACTTCGGGGTTGTCGGCTTTCACGGCAGTCGACGTGACCACGGCATCGGCGTCTTGAACGTTGCCTGCGCTGTGACCCACATGGGTGGCGATGCCCAAAGCCGCCAGTCGCTGCAGCGTGGCGCTGTCGGACAAATCGGAGCCTGAAATCTGGTAGCCCAAATTGAGCAAGACTTCGGCAATGC
>JBIKQY010000413.1:0-2779 GCA_044349465.1 Limnohabitans sp.
ACGTCAACCGCAACAAGCGCAGTTTGGTGTTGGACCTGAAAAAGCCTGAGGGGCTGGCTGCTTTTTTCAAGCTGGTGGAGACGGCCGATGTGGTGGTCTACAACATCCGGCCCCAGGCCATGCTGCGCCTGGGCATCGATTACGAGCGGCTCAAAGTCATCAACCCGCGCATCATTTATGCAGGCCTTTATGGTTACAGCGAGAAGGGGCCTTACGCAGGCAAGCCTGCTTACGACGACTTGATTCAGGGCGCTGCGGCCGTGCCCAGTTTGATGAGCCGTGCCAGTGGCGGCGAGCCGCGTTATGTGCCCCTGACGCTGGCCGACCGCACGGTGGGCCTGATGGCATCCAATGCCATTTTGGCGGCGGTGATTGCACGTTACCAGACGGGTGTGGGCCAAGCGGTGGAGGTGCCCATGTTCGAGACCATGGCGCAATATGTGTTGGGCGAGCACATGGCCGGTGCCACGTTCGAACCGCCGATGGGCGTGACCGGCTACCCGCGTTTGCTGGTGCAAGAGCGCCGACCTTATCCGACCACAGATGGCCATTTGTGCGTGCTGATTTACACCGACCGGCACTGGGAGAAATTTCTGGGGCTGATAGGCCAGGGGCAGTTGTATGAACAAGACCCGCGTTTTGCCAGCATTGGCTCGCGGACCCAGCACATCAACGCGCTGTACCAGATGGTGGCGCAGGCCATGGCCACTCAGAGTACCGAGTTCTGGATGGCGAGGCTGAACGAGGCCGATATCCCCTGCATGCCCATGCACGACATCGACAGCTTGCTGCAAGACCCGCATCTGCTGGCGGTGGGCATGTTGCAAGATGTGCAGCACCCCAGCGAGGGTCATGTGCGCGAGATCGGTGTGCCCGTGAGTTTTTCCGGTACGCCGGGTTTGGCTGTGCAAAAACCCGCACCGCGTTTGGGCCAACACAGCGCTGAGGTGTTGCGCGAAGCGGGCTTGAGCGATGCGGCTGTGCAAGCGCTGCTGGCCATGGGGCCCGCAGTTTTGTAGGAGCCCACCCCGTGGGCGATGGCCTGCGTTGGTGGACAGCGTGGAATCGCCCACAGGGGTGGGCTCCTACAGGGAAATTCCCTGTATTTTGATGGCCCTGAGGGTCATTCAGCCTTGGCGCCCGAGTCTTTCACGGCCTTGGCCCAGCGCGGTATTTCGGTGCGCAGGTGGGCCGCGTATTCGGCCGGTGTGCCGCCCAAAATCTCAGCGCCTTGTGCCGCCAAGCGGGCGCGCAGATCGGGGTGGGCCAGGGCCTTGTTCACTTCGGTGTTGAGCTTTTGCACGATGTCGGCAGGCGTGCCGGTGGGCACCACGATGCCTTGCCAAGCGGCGGCATCAAAGCCGGGCATGCCCGATTCGGCCAGGGTGGGCAGATCGGGCAACAAGCTGGAGCGCTTGATGCTGGTCACGGCCAAGCCGCGCAGGCGGTTGTCGCGCACATAAGGCAAGACGGTGTTGATGGTGTCGATCATGAATTGCGTTTGCCCCGCAGCCAGATCCACCAAGCCCGGCGCACTGCCTTTGTAGGGGATGTGCTGGGTCTGCACACCGGTTTGCGAGGACATCATGGCGCTGGCCAAATGCGTGATGGTTCCGGTGCCCGATGAGCTGTAGTTGAGCGCACCGGGACGCGACTTGGCCAAGTCCAAAAACTCTTTGACACTGCGCGCAGGCAGTTGCGGGTTGACCACCAGCACCATGGGCACGCTGGCCGTCAGGGCCACGGGCGCGAAGTCTTTCAGGGTGTCGTAGTTCACCTTGCCGTAGAGCGCCGGGCCAATCACGATGGCCGATGTGTTGTAGAAAATCGTGTAGCCATCGGGCGTGGCTCTGGCGGCCAGTTCGGCGGCCAGGTTGCCACCCGCGCCGGGCTTGTTGTCGACGATGACTTGTTGGCCGAGTTGCTCGGACAGGCGTTGCGCCAGCACCCGTGACACCAGGTCGGTGGGGCCACCGGGCGGGAAGGCGATGATCATGCGCACCGGGCGCGTGGGCCAGCTTTGCGCCCACACGCTGGTGGCCATGAAAGCCAGCAAAAAGCCGGTCAATAAACGACGATGGATGGTCATGATCACACTCCTTATGAATTGAATTGGTCGAGCACTTGGCCGGGGCCGTGTGGATGGTCCACATAGTCTTGGCCGTCGTGCACTTTCACACCATTAACCCAGACGCCATGCACGCCTGTGGCTTCGCGCACCATGCGCGTGCCGCCGCCGGGCAAGTCCTGGCGGGGCAAGGGTTTGGAGATGCCCACGGTGGCCGGGTCGAACAGCAACAGGTCGGCTGGCAGGCCCAACTGCAATCGGCCACGGTCGGGGATGCGAAAGCGGTCAGCGGGCTCACTGGTCAGGCGGCGCACGCCTTCGGCCAGGCTGAAGTGGCCGGTGTCACGCACCCAGTGCGCCAGAAAGTACAAGCCAAAGCCCGCATCGCACATGTAGGTAAGGTGCGCGCCCGCGTCCGACAGCGTGATGACACTGGCGGGGTGTTTGAGCGAAGGGGCCACGCCGTCGTCGTTGTTGTTGAAAAACTTGCCCACAAAATGCGTGCCCAAGTCTTCAGATAAGGCCAGGTCAAAGAACACATCCACAGGGTCTAAGCCCCGCTGGTCGGCCAGGGTCTGAATGCTCAAGCCTTCGAGCATCTGGTTTTCTGGGCGCATGGTTTGCCCCACCTCGATGTGTCGCCAGTTGCCCAGAAACAAAATGCCCGCCTTGGGCTGACGCAGGTTCTGGCGGAAGGCTTCGCGAAATTCG
>JBIKQY010000414.1:0-2774 GCA_044349465.1 Limnohabitans sp.
GCTGGTTCTCCAATTTGAACATCCCGCCGACGCCGTCGTGTCGCGCTATTTCCGCGAACACCGCTCTTTGGGCCCCCGCGAACGCGCCACACTGGCCGAAACCGCTTTTGCGGTGCTGCGCAAAAAGCTGCTGTTTGAGCAACTGGCCCGCTCGGGCTCGGGCCCCAAAGAGCGCAAGCTGGCGATTTTGGGCTTTTTTGGCCCGCGCGATTTTCTGGCTTCAGCGCTCAACGACACCGAAAAGCAATGGCTGGCCACTTGCGATGCGATTCCTGCTGACGCGTTGATGGCCCCTCATCGGCCCAATTGGGCGACGACTTCTGGGCGCTGGCCGAACACCTGCAACAACCCGGCACCTTGGATTTGCGCGTGAACATGCTCAATGCCAAGCGCAGCGACATCCAAAAAGAGCTGGCACAAGCAGGCATTCCCTCTGAGCCCACACCTTACTCGCCCTGGGGCTTGCGCTTGCAAGGCAAACCCGCCTTGCAAAAAACCGATGCCTTCATCCGGGGCGCGATCGAAGTGCAAGACGAAGGCTCGCAGTTGCTGGCTTTGCTGGTCGATGCACATCGGGGTGAGATGGTGGTCGACTTTTGTGCAGGCGCAGGCGGCAAAACGCTGGCGCTGGGTGCTTCAATGCGCAGCACCGGTCGTTTGTACGCGTTTGATGTGTCGGGCCACCGCCTCGATGCGCTCAAGCCGCGCATGGCGCGCAGCGGTTTGTCCAACGTGCACCCGGCGGCCATTGCCCACGAGCGCGATGACCGCGTCAAGCGCCTGTCGGGCAAGATCGACCGCGTGCTGGTCGATGCGCCTTGTTCGGGCTTGGGCACCTTGCGGCGCAACCCCGACTTGAAATGGCGGCAAAAGCCCCAAGCTGTGCAGGAGTTGACCGAAAAGCAGCAAGCCATTTTGCAAAGCGCTTCACGCATGGTCAAGTCGGGCGGGCGCTTGGTGTATGCCACCTGCAGCGTATTGCCCGAGGAAAACGAGCTGATCGCGCAAGCCTTCAGCGCGGCCAACCCGGACTTTGTCCCCTTGAACTTGGCACAAGAGCTGGGTAGGCTCAAAGTGCCCCACGCCGCCAGCCTGTGCTCACCGGCCCCATCGGGCGATGCCCACCCCGATGCCCCGCCTGCCGGCACATTCCTGAGGTTGTGGCCCCATCGCCATGCCACGGATGGGTTTTTTGCCGCAGCCTGGGTTAAAAAGTAATACTTTGAAGCCCTTATCGGCCGAATCCGGTCGAAAACGCTGTCCTTTTTGGGGCGGCAAACTTAAAATCATTGAATCGCCTGGATTCGGGCGCCTGTAGAAAGACAGACTCATGTTGTTGCCTGATTGGGCTTTTTTGGATGCAGTGGTTCATTGGATGGGCCACGGTCTGTTCGATTTTTCGTGGTGGCAAATGGTGTTGATCACCTTGGCCCTGACCCACATCACCATCGCCAGCGTCACGATTTTCCTGCACCGCCACCAGGCGCACCGCGCCTTGGACCTGCACGCCATTCCTTCGCACTTTTTCCGTTTTTGGCTGTGGCTGACCACCGGCCAGGTGACCAAGGAGTGGGCGGCCATTCACCGCAAGCACCACGCCAAGTGCGAGCAAGCCGAAGACCCGCACAGCCCCCATGTGCACGGCATCAAAACCGTGTTGTTCACGGGCGCTGAGCTGTACCGCAAGGAATCCAAGAACAAGGAAACCCTGCAGCGTTATGGTCACGGCACGCCCGACGACTGGATCGAGCGCAACTTGTACACCCGCTTTTCCTGGCAAGGCGTGGCCCTGATGCTGATCATCGATGTGGCGCTGTTTGGCTTCTTGGGCCTGACCGTCTGGGCCGTGCAAATGGCATGGATTCCCGTCACCGCCGCTGGCATCATCAACGGTGCAGCCCACTATTGGGGCTACCGCAACTTTGAGGCGCACGACGCCAGCACCAACATCTCGCCTTGGGGCATCCTGATTGGCGGCGAAGAGTTGCACAACAACCACCACACCTACCCTACTTCGGCCAAGTTGTCGGTCAAGCCTTACGAGTTCGACATCGGCTGGTTGTACATCCGCACGCTCGAAACCCTGGGGTTGGCGACTGTGAAAAAGACACCTCCGCGCCTGGCTTACGGTGACATTCGCCCAGTGGCCGACGAAAAGACCCTAGAAGCCCTGATTGCCAACCGTTACGAAGTCATGGCCGGTTATGCCCGCAATGTACGCGCCGTGATGCAGCAAGAAGCCGGCAAGCTCAAGCTGGACGCCAGTGTGGTGCAAGCGGCCCAGCGTTGGCTGCACCGCGATGCCGCCAAGGTGCCCGCTGCAGCCCAGGTCCATCTCCAGCAAGCCCGCGCGGCAAGCCCCGCGCTCGACAAAATGGTTCAAATGCGCGAAGAGCTCAGTCAGATCTGGCTCAACACCTCGCATTCACGCGAGCAATTGGCTGCCGACCTGCAAGCCTGGTGCCGCCGCGCTGAAGAAAGCGGCATCGCTGCGCTGCGTGACTTTTCTGTCAAGTTGCGTGCGGTTCGCCAAACGGCCTGACCTGCATACCAGCACATCCCAACAGGGCCTTCGGGCCCTGTTTGCTTTGGGGTCAAGGTGTTTCGATGTCGGTGTTCAGGCGTGCGAAGCCTCGCGCCGCATGATGTGCGTGGCCGAACCCTCTGACTCAATGGGTCTTTGTGGGTCGGTTTCCTTGGGCTCGGTGCTGCCCAAGGCAGGTCTTTTTACAAGTTCTTGCCCATGAAAAAACCCGCCAGAGGCGGGTTTTTTT
>JBIKQY010000415.1:0-2764 GCA_044349465.1 Limnohabitans sp.
ACTTTTCGCCCCAGCGCCAGTCGATGCCCAAATCCTTGACCAAAAAGCTCGCCACCACCATGCGCAGGCGGTTGTGCATGTAGCCCGTCTGGTTGATCTGGCGCATGGCCGCGTCCACCAGCGGGTAGCCGGTGCGCGCTTCGCACCAGGCGTCAAACAACTTGTGGGCGTGTGTGCCGTGCTCCCAATGAATCGCGTCGTAGTCGGGCTTGAAGCTGTGGCCCTGGCCCACATGGGCAAAGTTGTGCAGCACCTGCACATAAAAGTCGCGCCAGATCAGTTCCGACAGCCAAACACTGGCCCCCACACTGCCCGCCAGCATGCGCGGGTGCGCCTCGCGGGCCAGTTGGCGGATCGACACCGTGCCAAAGCGCAAATGCACGCTCAAATAACTGGGGCCTTTGACGGCCGGGAAGTTGCGGGTGTCCTCGTAATGGTCAATGCGGGTCAAAAAGTCTTGCAGCAAGGCCTGCGCGCCCGATTCGCCCGTGGGGATTTTCAGGGCCTGCAGGTTGGTGGGCTCAAAGCCCATGTTTTGCAGGCTGGGCACCGGATGCGCCAGATCTTCGGGGCGCGGGGCCAGGCGACCCGCCAGTGGTGCCACCTCGAAAGCCTGCAGGTCTTCGGGCGTGACTTTTTTCAGCCAAGCGTTTTTGTAAGGCGTGAACACGCTGAAGGGCTTGGCCATCTGGGTCAGCACCTCGTTGCGCTCAAAGACCACATGGTCCTTGAAGGTGTGCAGCACGATGCCGTGGTCCGCCAGGTGGCCGCGCACCTGAATGTCGCGGGCCAGCGCCAGGGGCTCGTCGTCGTGGTTGGCAAACACCGCTTGGGCTTGCAGGTGCTGGGCCAGTTTGACGATTTTGTCCTTGGCCACGCCGTGGCGCACGATCAAGCCCGCCTGGGGGTGACCCGACATTTCCCGCAAGCGGGCATCGACCTCGACAAGCGACTCGCGGATGAACTCGACCCGGCGGTCGGCGCGGGGCAGGGCGTCCAGAATTTCGGTGTCGAACACGAACACCACATGCACCCGCTGGCAGTGCTTCAGGGCCTGGTGCAGTGCCGCGTGGTCACTCACGCGCAGGTCGCGCCGCAGCCAGACTAAGCCACAAGAAAAAGGGGTTTCCATCGGGGTACGCCGGTTTGAGTCAAACATTGCAGCCGTGACCCCATCCGCAGAATTGAGGCCGCTAAAATCGGTGCATGACCGCCGATTCTGCCTCCATTGACCTCAAGCATCATTTTCTGATCGCCATGCCCGGGTTGGAGGACGAGACATTTGCCCGCAGCGTCATCTACATGTGCGAGCACAGCGCGCGCGGCGCCATGGGCCTGATCATCAACAAACCCTCCGACATCAGCATGCGCCTCTTGTTTGACAAGGTGGAGCTGCCCCTGCGCCGTGAAGACCTGATGCAAAACCCGGTGGGACACGGCGGGCCGGTGCAAACCGAGCGCGGCTTTGTGCTGCACGACCCCTTGCGCGGCCCCTTGCAGGATCCGCTTACGGACAAGCCCGAACAAGAAGGCTCGGCCTACGCCTCCACCCTCACCGTGCCGGGTGGGCTCGAGATGACCACCTCGCGCGACGTGCTCGAAGCCCTGTCGTCTGGCGCAGGCCCGCGCCGCGTGCTGGTCACACTGGGTTATGCGTCCTGGGGCGAAGGCCAACTCGAATCCGAGCTGGGCGAAAACACCTGGCTCACCGTGCCCGCATCGGCCGAAGTGATTTTTGAGGTGCCCATGGCCGAGCGCTACGACCGCGCCCTGGACCTGCTGGGCCTCAAAAGCTGGATGCTCTCGCCTGATGCGGGGCACGCATGAGCAGCACCCCCGAGAACATCGTTCCCGCCAACCACCAGAGTTTTCTGGCCTTTGACTATGGCCTCAAGCGCACCGGCGTTGCCGTGGGCAACCGCCTGATGAAATCGGCCACGCCACAAGGCACCATCGCCGCCGAGGGCGACGCCCGGTTCGAGCACATTGCCAAACGCATCAAAGAATGGCAGCCAGACGCGCTGGTGATTGGCGTGCCCCTCCACCCCGATGGCGGCGAACACGAAAACACCTTGCGCGCCCGCAAATTCGGTCGCCAATTGCGCGGCCGCTTTGGCCTCGTGGTCTACGAAGTGGATGAGCGCTACACCACCACCGAAGCCCATTCTTATGGAGCCAAAGACGCCGATGCGGCGGCGGCGGCGATCATCCTGGATCAATTTTTAAGGAACATCCCATGAGCGCACTGGCCCTGAACGCCGAGGCTTTGTACCTAGAGCTGCTGCGGGGGGTGCGCAGCCTGTGCACGGCCAACACCCGTCTGGTGGGCATCACATCGGGTGGTGCCTGGCTGGCCGAGCGCCTGCAGCGTGACCTGGGCCTGAGCGGAGAGTCGGGGCAGGTGTCCTCGGTCATGCACCGCGACGACTTTGCCCAGCGCGGCCTGTCGGCCGGTGGGCAGACCAGCTTGCCATTTGAGGTGGATGGTGCCGACATCTTGGTGCTCGACGATGTGCTCTACACCGGCCGCACCATCCGCGCGGTGTTGAACGAAATTTTTGACTACGGCCGACCCGCCCGTGTGCAGCTGGCGGTGCTGGTGGACCGGGGTGGACGGCAATTGCCCATTCAGGCCGACTACGCCGCCGCCCGTGTGGCCTTGCCCGAGACCCAATCGCTGGCGCTGGCCCGCGACGAGTCGGGGCGATTCAGTTTTGAAGTGGAGAACAAAGCCTGACTGAGGTGAAAACAACATGCTCTACAA
>JBIKQY010000065.1:0-9614 GCA_044349465.1 Limnohabitans sp.
TGCTGGACATCACGCCCAATCCGAAAAAGGAAAGCCGCGCGTCGCGCTCGGAGCCCACCGAGCCGGAAGAAGCCACCGCGGGTTAAGACCTGCGAGCACCAAGCCTGGCCCCGATTTCGAGGGCCAGGTACAAAAAAGGCCCGTGAGGGCCTTTTTTTGTGGCGTACTGAAGTGACAGGCTTATCTGCGCCGACCGCCTCCGAGCAAGCTGCCCAGCACGCCGCGCACGATTTCCCGGCCTATGGCCGAGCCTGCGGTGCGCACGGCACTCTTGACCACCATTTGCGCCACGCCGTCACGTTGACCACCGCGGGGGCCGGTGCTGCCAAACAGCATGTCAGTGAGGCCGCCCATCAAGCCACCGCTGGCAGGCTCTGCCGCAGCCGGTGCCTGGCCCGGCAAGGGGTTGGCAGCGCTGGAGGCGCTGGTTTGGCCGGAAGCCGTGGCCTGTCCCCTGATGCGCTCGTATGCTGACTCCCTGTCCTGGGCTTGCTCGTACACCCCGGCCACCAAAGACCCTTGAACCAGCGCTTGCCGCTGGGCGGGTGTGATGGGGCCCAGCTGGCTGCCGGGGGGCAGCACAAACACCCGCTCGGTCTCACAGGGGCGGCCCTTGGCGTCCAGAAAGCTCACCAGCGCCTCGCCCACGGCCAGCTCGGTGATGGCCGCTTCGATGTCCAGACCCGCTTTGGGGCGCATGGTTTGCGCGGTGGATTTCACTGCTTTTTGGTCGCGGGGCGTGAAAGCGCGCAGGGCGTGCTGCACCCGGTTGCCCAGCTGGCCCAGCACGCTGTCTGGGATGTCCAGCGGATTTTGTGTGACGAAGTACACCCCCACACCTTTGGAGCGCACCAGGCGCACCACCAGCTCGATGCGCTCGACCAGGACCGCTGGCGCGTCCTTGAAGAGCAAATGCGCTTCGTCAAAAAAGAACACCAACTTGGGTTTTTCCGGATCGCCGATCTCGGGCAGCACCTCGAACAACTCCGACAGCATCCACAGCAAGAAGGTGGCATACAGGCGCGGTGAATTCATGAGCTTGTCGGCCGCCAGGATATTGACGACCCCCTGGCCCTGCGCGTCGGTTTGCATGAAGTCTTCGATGTTGAGCATGGGCTCACCAAAGAACTGATCACCACCCTGGGTTTCGATTTGCACCAAGCCGCGCTGGATGGCCCCGATGCTGGCGGCGCTGATGTTGCCGTACTCGGTGGTGAACTGCTTGGCGTTGTCCCCCACGTACTGCAGCATGGCCCGCAGGTCTTTCATGTCCAGCAGCAGCAAGCCGTTGTCGTCGGCGATCTTGAACACCAGGTTCAGCACCCCGGCTTGGGTGTCGTTCAGACCCAGCATGCGGGTCAGCAGCAAAGGTCCCATGTCGGAGATGGTGGCGCGCACCGGGTGCCCTTGCTCGCCAAACACGTCCCACAAGGTGGTGGGGCAAGCCAGGGGCTCGGGCAAAGCCAACCCCCGGCCTTGCAGCACGGCAGCCAGCTTGTCGCCAATCTTGCCCGCTTGGCTGACCCCGGTCAGGTCGCCTTTGACGTCGGCCATGAAGACCGGCACGCCCAGGCGTGAAAAGTTTTCGGCCAGGGTTTGCAAGGTCACGGTTTTGCCGGTGCCGGTGGCCCCGGTGATCAGGCCGTGGCGGTTGGCCAGACTCGGCAGCAGGTGACACTGCGCCTGGGCATTTTGAGCAATCAACATCGGATCAGCCATCGAAAATCTCCTTCCCAGAGTGAAAAGTAAAATCCAGCCTCTAGGTTAAATCAACATTCAAGGAATTCCCGATGGCTGGCCACAGTAAATGGGCAAATATTCAGCACCGCAAGGGGCGGCAAGACGAAAAGCGCCAACGGATCTGGACCCGCGTGGTGCGCGAAATCATGGTCGCTGCCCGAACGGGTGGCGGTGATGTCAGCGCCAACCCGCGGCTGCGCTTGGCCATCGAAAAGGCCAAAGCGGCCAACATGCCGGCCGACACCATCAAGCGCAACGTGGACAAGGCCACGGGCAATCTGGAAGGCGTGAGCTACGAAGAAATCCGCTACGAAGGTTACGGCATTGGCGGCGCAGCCATCATCGTCGACACCATGACCGACAACCGGGTGCGCACCGTGGCCGAAATGCGCCACGCCCTGAGCAAACATGGTGGGAACTTGGGCACCGAGGGCTCGGTGGCGTTTCAGTTCAAGCACTGTGGTCAACTGATTTTTGCCCCCGGCACGTCGGAGGACCGGGTCATGGAGGTGGCGCTGGAAGCCGGTGCCGAAGACGTGCTCACCGACGAGGAGGGCGCGATCGAGGTCTTGACCACACTCGCTGATTTCGAGGCTGTTAAAAACGCGCTGGAGACTGCTGGACTGGTGGCCGAGATGGCCGAAGTCACCTGGCGAGCCGAAAATTCGGTGTCTTTGTCCGGTGATGATGCGGCCAAAATGCAAAAATTATTGGATATATTGGAAGACTTGGACGATGTGCAAAACGTTTTCCACAACGCCGAATTTGAAGATTAAGGAAGTTGAATGAAAGTATTGGTCGTTGGCAGTGGTGGCCGTGAGCACGCCATGGCGTGGAAACTGGCCCAGTCGCCCAAAGTGCAGCAGGTTTATGTGGCACCCGGTAATGGCGGCACGGCCAAAGACAAAAACCTGGTCAATGTGCCGATCACCGATGTGCAAAAGTTGCGCCAATGGGCCTTGGACAACGGTATCGGCCTGACCTTGGTGGGGCCCGAAGCCCCCTTGGCGGCGGGCATCGTGGACGATTTTCGATCAAATGGTCTGCGTATTTTTGGCCCCACGCAGGCGGCTGCCCAGTTGGAGAGCTCAAAAGCCTTCTCTAAAGCCTTTATGCAGCGCCATGGCATCCCCACGGCCGCATTTGAGACCTTCACCGATGCGGCCCAAGCCCATGCCTACGTGGACCGCCAAGGCGCGCCCATCGTGGTCAAGGCCGACGGCTTGGCGGCAGGCAAAGGCGTGGTGGTCGCCATGACGCTGGCCGAGGCGCATGAGGCGATTGACTTCATGCTGCTGGACAACACATTGGGTGTTGCGCACAACGCAGGCGGCGCACGGGTGGTGATTGAGGAATTTTTGCAAGGCGAAGAAGCCAGTTTCATGGTGCTGTGCGATGGCAAAAATGTGGCGGCGCTGGCCACCAGCCAAGACCACAAACGCTTGTTGGATGGCGACGAGGGCCCCAACACCGGCGGTATGGGTGCGTATTCACCCGCGCCCGTGGTCACGGCCGAGGTGCACGCCCGCGCCATGCGCGAGGTCATCTTGCCCACCATTCGCGGCATGGACAAAGACGGCATCAACTACACCGGGTTTTTGTATGCGGGCCTGATGATCGATCCGCAAGGCCGCATCAAGACCCTGGAATTCAACTGCCGCATGGGCGACCCTGAGACACAGCCCATCTTGATGCGCCTGAAGTCAGACTTGTTGGAAGTGCTTTTGGCCGCGACCTCTGAAGGTCTGGACCAGCTGGAGATGGAGTGGGACCGCCGCGTCGCTTTGGGTGTTGTCATGGCTGCTGCCGGTTACCCACTCAACCCGCGCAAGGGAGATGCCATCACCGGTTTACCGAAGGACCTCCATGACGCCATGGTGTTCCATGCAGGCACCACCGAAAAAGAGGGTCAAATCCTGACTTCGGGCGGGCGTGTGCTGTGTGTCACGGCGCTGGCCGATTCGGTCAAGCAGGCTCAGCAAAAAGCCTACCAAACGGCCACGCCAATTGCCTTTGACGGCATGCAGATGCGCCAGGACATTGGCTACCGCGCCATCAAAAACTGAAGCACTACCGCGCTCATGAGCCCCACGACCCGCCATCCTGTGACCTTCAAGGGCTCCCATCTGGCCCGTTGGGTTTTGAAGATGCTGGGTTGGCGCGTGGACTTTGAGGGCTTTCCCACCCGACAGGGCGTGGCCATTGTCTACCCGCACACCAGCAACTGGGATTTTCCGATCGGCATGTTGGCCAAATGGGCGCTGGGCGTTCCGGCACGCTTTTGGGGCAAGGACACGCTTTTCAAGCTCCCGGTGGTTGGCGCTTGGATGCGCTGGGTGGGCGGCATACCGATTGACCGCAGTTCATCTCGCGGAGTGGTGGGCCAGATGGTGCATGTGTTCGAGCAGCACAAGCAAAACGACCAATTGCTCTGGTTGGGCCTGGCTCCGGAGGGCACACGAAGCCTCACACCCGGCTGGCGCAGCGGCTTTTACCAGCTGGCTCTGGGGGCGCAGGTGCCGCTTGCCTTGGTTAAGCTCGACTGGGGGCAGCGCCGCTTCAGCGTGGTCGACTTTTTCGTCCTGACCGGAGATGTCGAGCGCGATTACGCCCACATGGCCCAGGTCTTCAAGGGGGTCAAAGGCTTCCATGAAGACCAGATGGGCCCCATACTCCCATGGCGTCCTGGTCAGGCGGTTGAATCGCCTCGGCTGAAACCATGAAGATTTCTGAACCTTTTTAACGTCCAAATCCACCATGAGCACCCCCTTTGAACTCGGCACCGTTAAAAATTACCTGGTGGGCTTGCAATCCCGCATCACCGGGGCTTTGACCGACCTGGACGGCACCCCCTTTCTGACCGATGCTTGGCAAAAAGACCCGGGCGAAAAACTCCAAGGCAACGGCATCACCCAGATTCTGGAAGGTGGGCCGATTTTTGAGCGGGCCGGTTGCGGTTTTTCGCACGTCACCGGGCCACAGTTGCCGCCCTCGGCCACCCAGCACCGCCCGGAGTTGGCCGGTTCGGCCTTTGAGGCGATGGGGGTGTCTTTGGTGTTCCACCCGCGCAACCCCTATGTGCCCACGGTACACATGAACGTGCGCATGATCGCGGCCAAACCCGAGGGCAGGGCGCCTGTGGCCTGGTTTGGTGGCGGCATGGACCTGACGCCTTATTACGGCTTTGACGAAGACGCGGTGCATTTCCACCAGTCCTGCAAGGATGCATTGTCTCCGTTTGGCGAGGCCCTGCACCCACGTTTTAAAACCTGGTGCGACGATTATTTTTGCAACAAACACCGCCGTGAGCAGCGCGGCGTGGGCGGCATTTTCTTCGACGACTTTTCTGAACTGGGCATGGACCAGAGCTTTGCCATGCTGCAAAGCGTGGCCGATTCACTGCTGACGGCCTACATGCCCATCGTGATGCGCCGCAAGGACACGCCTTATGGCGAGCGCGAACGCGACTTTCAGCTCTACCGCCGTGGTCGCTATGTCGAGTTCAACCTGGTCTGGGACCGGGGCACGCATTTCGGTTTGCAGTCCGGTGGCCGCACCGAATCGATCTTGCTGTCCATGCCGCCCGAGGTGCGCTGGTCGTATCAGCGCCAGGACGAAGCTGGCTCACCCGAAGCACGCTTGCTCAGCCACTTTCTGGTGCCCAAGGACTGGGTTTGAGTCTGCCTGCTGCCATGTCAAATACCCAAGCCACTGTGCAGCGCCTGGGCGTTTTTGGCGGAGCGTTCGACCCGCCGCACCTGGCCCATGTGGCCTTGGTTGAAGCGGCCTTGGCCCAGTTGCAGCTTGACCAAGTGTGCGTGCTGCCGACGGGCCAAGCCTGGCACAAACCGCGCAACCTGAGTGATGCCGCGCACCGCCTGGCCATGACGCGTCTGGCCTTTGCGCATGTGCCCCAAGTGGTGGTGGACGAGCGGGAAATCCTGCGCACAGGACCCAGTTACACGGTGGACACCCTGCAAGAGTTGCAGACCGAATACCCGCAGGCTCAGCTGTATTTGCTGCTGGGCGACGACCAGCGACGCGCCTTGCCCGCCTGGCATCAGATCGGTGAAATTGGACGCATCGCTATAATCTGCGCCGCAGGCCGTAATATGGCTGTGCGTGCCTGGAACGAAGAGTCTGGCGCTGCACCCACAACCCCACTTCTTTTTGACACGCTGCAAGCGCGCATTCGCACTCTGGACATGCCGCTGATGCCTCACAGTGCCACGGACATCCGTGTGCTGGCGGCCACAGAGCAGGCCCTGACCGGTCTGGTATCCCCCGCTGTTGAGCGCTATATTCACGAACACCACCTTTACAGGCCCCATTGATGACCGAAAACGCAGCCAAAAAAGACATCCAAAAACTCCAGCGGGCCATTGTGGACGCACTGGAAGACGTCAAGGCCCAAGAAATCCAGGTGTTTGACACCGAACACCTGTCTTCGCTGTTTGAGCGGGTCATCATCGCCTCGGGCACCTCGAACCGTCAGACCAAAGCGCTGGCTGCAAGCGTCCGCGACAAAGTGCGCAACGCCGGTTTTGGCAAGCCCCGCATCGAGGGCGAAGACAACGGCGAATGGATCATTGTCGATTGCGGCCAGGCCGTGGTGCACGTCATGCAGCCAACCATCCGCACCTATTACAACCTCGAGGAAATCTGGGGTGGCACGCCTGTGCGTTTGAAGTTTGGCGCCCCCAAGCCGGCAGCCACAGCAGAGGTCAAAGGCCACATCAAGAACTCGGTGGCGAAAAAAGCCACGGGCAAAACTGCGGCCAAATCTACAGATGCCAAAACACCTGCAGCCAAGAAATCTGCCGCTAAACCTGCGGCCAAGGCCAAACCCGCGTTGAAGGCACCGGCTAAATCGACCAAGCCAGCATCTAAGGCACCTGCTAAAACCGCTGCCAAACCAGCCACCAAATCCGCTGTTCAAACGGCGGCCAAGTCGGCTCCGAAAGCCAGCAGCCCCACCAGCAAGCCCACGGTGAAGACGGTGGGCAAACCCACGGTCAAGCCTGCCGCCAAAGCAGCGGCCAAACCGGCAGCCAAAAAAGCCCCAGCGCGCAAGGCCGTGCAAGCGACCACCCGCCGCAAAGCCGACTGATCCCGCATGAAGCTGCTGATCGTTGCGGTCGGCCTGCGTGTGCCGGATTGGGCGCAGACCGCTTGGGACGATTACGCCAAACGCTTTCCGCCTGAGCTCAAGGTCGAGCTCAAGGCCGTGAAAACCGAGCCCCGGGGTTCCAAAACACTGCCTAACCTGTATGCGGCCGAGCGCCAGCGGATCGAAGCCGCCATTCCGCGTGGCACCCGCACCGTGGTGCTCGACGAGCGCGGCACCAACCTCACCACGCAGGCCTTGGCCGCGCGCTTGACCAGCTGGCAGCTTGGCGGGGACGACGTCGCATTGGTCATTGGCGGCCCCGACGGACTCGAACCAGAATTCAGGCAAGCCGCGCACGAGCGCATCCGATTGTCTGACCTGACCTTGCCCCACGCCATGGCTCGGGTGCTGTTGATCGAGCAGCTCTACCGCGCCTGGTCCATCAACGCCAACCACCCTTACCACCGCGAATGAGCGACTTCATCTACCTCGCTTCCCAAAGCCCTCGGCGCAGCCAGCTCCTTGACCAAATCGGGGTGGCCCACAAGCTGCTGCTGGCCTCGCCAGATGAAGACGCCGAGTCTCTGGAAGATGTGCGGGGCGCGGAAGCGCCTGCGCGTTACGTGGCACGGGTGACCGGTCTCAAACTCGATGCGGCGGAGCAGCGCTTGAAGCGCCAGGGCTTGCCCGCAGCGCCGGTGCTGTGCGCCGACACCACCGTGTGTCTGGGCCGCGAAATTCTGGGCAAACCGGCAGACGAGGCCGATGCAGTGCGCATCTTGAAGCGGCTGGCGGGTCAAAACCACCGCGTGTTGACGGCTGTGGCCGTGCAAAAGGGTGCCAAGCGGGTGTCGGTGGTGTCCGAGTCCTGGGTGCGCTTTGCACCCATGACGCCCGCGCAGATCAAGGCCTACGTGGCCACAGGCGAGCCCATGGGCAAAGCCGGTGCCTACGGGGTGCAGGGCAGGGCGGCTGCCCATATTGAGCAGATTCGGGGCAGTTATTCAGGCATCATGGGTTTGCCTTTGTTCGAGACCGCTGCCTTGCTGCGCTCGCTGGGCGTGCGCTGTTGAACCTAGTTTTTTGACGCGACGCCGTGTCGCGTGGTCTGGTTTTTTTCTTTTCCCCCATCTGATGCCCTTCATGCAACAAGATATTTTGGTCAATTGGTCGCCCCAAGAAACGCGGGTCGCGGTGGTCGAATTTGGCGCGGTGCAAGAGCTGCATGTCGAGCGCACGCTCGAGCGCGGCTTGGTGGGCAATGTGTATCTGGGCAAAGTGGCCCGCGTGCTGCCGGGCATGCAATCGGCTTTCATCGACATTGGCCTGGACAAAGCGGCTTTTTTGCATGTGGCCGATGTCTGGCAAAAGCATGCCGAAGGCGAGGCGGCGGCGGCCCGCACCGGTCAGCCGCTGGTGCCGATTGAAAAGCAGGTTTATGAAGGACGCGCCATCATGGTGCAGGTCATCAAGGACCCCATGGGCACCAAGGGTGCGCGGCTGTCCACGCAAATCAGTATTGCGGGGCGGCATTTGGTGTTTTTGCCGCAAGACGACCACATCGGTGTGTCGCAAAAAATACCGGCCGAGCAACGGGATGCGTTGCGCCAAAGGGTGCAGGCTTTGGTGGGGCCTGCCGGGGGCGGCTTCATCTTGCGCACCAATGCCGAAGACTCCAGCGACGAAGAGTTGCAAGACGACATCGCCTACCTGCGCAAGACTTGGGCGCGCATCAAGGAGGCTTCGCTGCGCTTGCCGCCGACATCTTTGTTGCACCAGGACCTGACGCTCTTGCAACGCGTGTTGCGCGATCTGGTGGGCGAGGCCACGCAAAGCATCCGCATCGATTCACAAGAGCAGTTTGCCAAGCTGGAGGCGTTTGGTCGCGAGTTCATGCCCAAAGCCGCTGAGCGTTTGCAGCTGTACAAAGGTGAACGGCCGATTTTTGACCTGTATGCCATTGACGAGGAAATCGCCAAGGCGCTGGGCCGGCGGGTCGAGCTCAAATCGGGCGGTTACCTGATCATCGATCAGACAGAGGCGCTGACCACGGTGGACGTGAACACGGGCGGATATGTCGGTGCGCGAAACTTTGAGGACACGATTTTCAAAACCAACCTGGAGGCAGCCCAAGCCATTGCACGGCAACTGCGCCTGCGCAACCTGGGCGGCATTGTCATTGCCGACTTCATTGACATGGCGCGCCCCGAGCACCAAGACGCCGTCCTGGCCGAGTTCCGCAAACAACTCTCGCGCGACCGGGTCAAAACCATGGCCGGGGGATTTTCGTCACTGGGCTTGCTGGAAATGACGCGCAAGCGCACCCGCGAATCTTTGGCCCACATGTTGTGCGAACCCTGCCCGAGTTGCCAGGGCAAGGGCATCGTCAAGACGCCGCGCTCGGTGGTGTACGACATCCTGCGCGAGATCCTGCGCGAAGCGCGTCAGTTCAATCCGCGTGAGTTCCGCATCGTGGCCACCTCGGCGGTCATTGATTTGCTCTTGGACGAAGAAAGCCAGCATCTGGCGGGCCTGTCGGACTTCATTGCCAAGCCGATTTCGCTGCAGGTCGAAGCGTCCTTAGGGCCGGAGCAGTACGACATCGTGCTGCTCTGAGGGGCCTCAGCTCAACGGGCTCGCCTCGTCAGGCGCTTCATTGGCCCATTCACCCCTGTGATGCAGCCGCGCATAAGCGCCGCCACGCGCCAGCAACTCGGCTGGGGCGCCTTGCTCCACGATGCGGCCGCGCTCCATCACAATGACC
>JBIKQY010000452.1:0-9379 GCA_044349465.1 Limnohabitans sp.
ATAATGCTTTCAACAGGGGGCGCTCTCGGGCGGACCCCCTGCTGATACGGCTACAATGTCACCCCAAGGAAGCGTGGCAGAGTGGTCGATTGCACCGGTCTTGAAAACCGGCGACTTGAAAAGGTCCGTGAGTTCGAATCTCACCGCTTCCGCCAGTGACCCATTAAAAATGCGCCTTCCGGCGCATTTTTTATTTCTGGCGGATTCAAAAGTGAAGTACAACTTCCCCCCTTCACTTTCTCACGCAGCCCCTAGAGGGGCAATAAAAAATTCAAACTTGATAAAAACGTACGCAAGCTAGAAATACGCGATCTTTCAAGCCGCTACAGGAATGGTTACGATGACGACCATGTCCATTTTTTTCCGCTTTTTTTTGCTCTGTCTGATGACAGGGAGTGCCCATGCACAAATTTATTTGCCACCTTGCCCCCCGAGCGGGACCTGGCACAACTGCCAAGGGACGCACGTCCGACCTGACGGCGTGACTTACGTCGGAGAGTACCAAAACGATCGACGTCATGGACATGGTGTCGAGTACTTGGCTAACGGTTCAATCATTCGTTCTGGTTTTTGGAGTAACAGCACTCTGACCAAGTCTTACTCTCTTGATGCGAATCGCTTCCCATTGAATGCTCAATCGCAGGGATCAGCATTACCCACAGTCGATCCCGGCAACACTGAGCGTGACCGCCTCACAGCCGAGGTTGAATCAGAGCGCAAAAAACGGAAAGAACTGGAACAACTACTTGCATCCACCAAAGAGCGCGATCAGGTAGCGACTGAGTTGGATGTCGAACGCAGAAAACGCCAAGAGCTTGAAGCCCAACTTGTGGTCCAGCAGCAACCATCGCAAGGCCTTAGGCGCAACGCCCACGCACTGGTGATCGGCAATGGTGCCTACCCCGGTTCAGGTCGTCTCAACAATCCAGTCAACGATGCAAACGCCATCAGCCAAAAGCTCAGGTCTATGGGTTTTACGGTCACCACCGTCACCGATGCCAACCGACAAAAGCTGGTGCAATCGATGGCGCAATTTAGGCGCACAGCCGCTGCGGCAGACCTTTCCTTGCTCTTTTACGCAGGCCACGGTGTGCAGATATTTGGCACCAATTACATCCTTCCTACCGATGTCGATCAAACCGACCCTGCTCAGGCCACCATCCAAGGTGTGTCACTCAACTCCGTCGTCGAAAACTTCCTGCCTGGCAAGACCAAGTTGGTCTTCTTGGATGCTTGCAGGGATAACGCCTTGCAGCGTACAAATGACAGAAGCGTCTCCAAAGGACTTGCGCCTATCTCAGCAGCCGAGGGAACCTTGATCAGTTATGCCACCAAGGACGGGCAAACCGCAGCAGACGGGGCGGGGTCAAAGAACTCGCCATTCACACAAGCGCTGTTGGAGCACCTGAACGACCCCCAAGACATTGCTGTGGTTCTGCGTAAGGTCAGAGCAAAAGTGATGAAAGCTACAGGCGGTAAACAACAACCTTGGGAGTACGGCAGCCTGACAGACGGTGAGCTCGTACTCTCTGCCATTCGGCCCAAGTGAAGAACATGCACAAGGTATTTCTGTTTTTCATCAGCTTGATGCTTTGCGGTCATGCATTTGCCCAGCCCAACGAAAATAGGGTGGCGCTTGTCATGGGCAACAGCGCTTACAAATCTGCGCCCTTGAAGAACCCGACAAATGACGCCAAAGACATGGCAGCCAAGCTCAAGGGAATGGGATTCACAGTCATTGAGCGCAGCAACCTCACCGTCAAACAGATCGGCAGTACCTTGCGGGAGTTCCGCGCCAAACTGACGCCGGGCAGCGTCGCTCTTGTTTATTACGCAGGGCATGGCCTACAGATCAAAGGCGAGAACTACTTTCCCACTGTGGATGCTGAGATTGCCGGGGAAGAAGATGTACCCAATCAAAGCCTTGCCATGAAGCAGATCATGGATGTGCTTGAGGATGCAAAGACAAGACTGAACCTGGTGTTTCTGGACGCGTGTCGTAACAACCCATACTCGCGCAGTTTTCGCTCAAGCAGCGATGGTTTGTCCAAGGTCGTTGCACCATCAGGTACGTTGATCTCCTTTGCTACGCGTCCGGGGAGTGTGGCTGCCGACGGGACAGGTCGCAATGGTCTGTACACAGGCGCCTTGCTTGAGGCAATGGACAGCAAAGGTGACCAAATTGAGCAAGTTCTCAAACGGGTCGTTACCCGTGTAAAAGCAGTTTCAAAAAACCAGCAAGAGCCATGGATGGAGGGCAGCATCGATGGTGAGTTTTGCTTTGGCAACTGCTTTGCAACGGTTGCTCTAACGGCTGTGAGCGACGACCGGGCGCTGTGGGACTCGGTCAAAGACAGTCGGGATGTGAATGAACTAAAAGCCTATCTGGTTCAATTCCCCAAAGGGGTTTTTGCTGGTGTGGCCAGTGTTCGCATCAACGCAATGGAGAAAGGCGTAACCCCTCAAGTCAATCCTTCACCTCAATCAGCTACAAGACCTGCCGTTTTTCAACCGGGCACTGTGTTTAAAGACTGTGATGATTGCCCTGAGATGCTGGTGATTCCTGCAGGGACGTTTTTGATGGGATCGAGTACTGATCCTTTTGCAGTATTTAAACCATCACCAGATGAGCAACCACAGCGCAGTGTTTCTTTGCCATCGTTTGCCCTAGGTAAATTTGAGGTCACTCAGGAGCAGTGGTTTTCAGTGATGGGCACGACACCCAGCTTTTTAAAAGGCCGATCTTTGCCTGTGGAACAGGTGTCTTGGAATGACGCTCAAGAGTTCGTAAAAAAACTCAATCAAAAAACAGGCAAACAGTACAAGTTGCCGAGCGAAGCGGAGTGGGAATACGCCGCGAGGGGAGGTAGTCGAAGTGCATTCTCATTTGGTGACACTGCAATTGATGTTGGGCGATATGCTTGGTTTGAGAGAAATTCAGGCAATAAGACCAATCCTGTTGGAGAAAAACTGCCCAATAACTTTGGTCTTTATGACATGCATGGAAATGTTTCGGAGTTTACGCAGGATTGTTGGAACAATAATTATTCTGGTGCCCCGCAAGATGGAAGCGCTTGGACTGTTGGTAACTGTTCGATGCGTGTTTTGCGCGGCGGTTCTTGGCTCCATCCTATTCAGGGCTTGCGATCTGCGAATCGCGGCTGGCTCTCTCCTGCGGTCCGAGAACTACACTACGGTTTTCGTGTGGCCAGAAGTCTTGATTAAGCTTCAACCATGCGTGTTTTTTTAATATGGATCTCCATTAAAATATTTTCAACTTGCAAGCGCGCGTTTACTTTGGATCTCATCAACGGTAACGATAAACGTTTTTTTATAAAAAATTAAGCACTTCATGACTGTTCCCTTTTTTAGTGTTTTTACACCCACCCATAAGCCGGGATATTTGGGCGAATGCTTTGCTTCTTTGCTCGACCAAACTGAGGCCGATTGGGAGTGGATATTGGTCCCCAATGGTGGGGGTACAGTCCCCCCCGAGATAGCAATGCATCCGAAAGTAAAGGTCATTGCAGCACCTGATTACATGGCTCGACAAGGCATCGGTGCCCTCAAGCGGTTTGCTTGTGAGCAATGTACAGGTGAATACCTCGTTGAATTGGACCATGACGACTGGCTGCTACCACAAGCGCTAAATAGGTTACGTGAAGAAATTTTGAAATCCAGCGCTGGATTTCTCTACTCAGATTTCACGAATTGCTTTGATGATGGGCGATGCGAAGTCTACAACTCAACGTATGGATGGGAAAACTATTCGGTTGAATTGCCTGGTCGGCAGGCCACCGCCATGCGGGCCTTTGCCACAGATCCAAGTGCATTGTCGGCCATTCTGTATGCCCCTAACCACGTTAGAGTCTGGTCAAGGGAGGCCTACTTCATGGCAGGTGGGCATGACCCTCTTTTATCAGTTTGCGACGACTACGATCTGGTCTGCCGCACTTACTTGGCTGGTATTGCTTTTCACCATATTCCCGAATGCCTCTACGTTTATCGCATGCAGACCGGAGGCGAAAACACATATCTGCAACGCAACCAAGAAATCCAGATCAAGCAGCAAGAAGTTGCCAACACCTACTTTTACCGAATTGTTGAACAGTGGTGCAATAGCCAAAAGTTACCCATGCTTGACCTTGGCGGGGCCCATGGCTGTCCGCCGGGTTATACCAGCGTCGATATCGCAGATGCGGACATTTGTTGTGACATCAGGCAAGGGCTGCCCTTCCCGGATTCTTCTGTTGGCTGTATTCGGGCCTATGATTTTTTAGAACATATTCCACATTGCAGCAGCGTCGATTGCGACCACGGCTTTGGGGGGAAAGGCCTTTGCACAGTCGGTTTGATGAACGAGCTTTACCGAGTCCTTGTTCCGGGTGGGCTGGTCATTTCTCGAACACCGTCTACCGATGGTCGAGGCGCATTTCAGGACCCTACCCATGCCTCTTATTGGAATCCGAATTCTTTTTGGTATTACACGAGAAGCGAACAAGCCCGCTACCTAAGGGGCATGGTTGCTCGCTTTCAAGCCAATCGGGTTTGGCAAGCCTATCCGTCTGCTTGGCATGAGCAGAACCGTATTTTGTATGTTCACGCTGACCTTGTGGCGCTTAAGGGGCAGCGCCAACCGGGCCTGTGTGAAATCTGAGTAAGTTGTCTACTCCCTCGCTGAAAGCCCATATTTCATGCGATTTTGTGAGGAGCTATACGCTCAAAAGAGCATCCGAAATGACCTACAAAAACATTTACAAGTCAGGCATAAACAGGTAAAGAGGTTGTGTGAATGTTCTCTTTGAACGTGATTTGATATCAAATCATTTGCAATAGGCGTAAGCCGTAGCGAGTGTACCTACAGGAGAAAACTGACTTAAATATCTGCATTGCCAAGTACTGGTTGAAGAGGGGAATGAACTCATTAAAGACTCCAAATCCACACGGTCTGATCTACACCCTCCGGTGACCACATATTGTCCGGCGTTGCATGTGGCAGTCAACGTGGCCTGATAATCAGCTCCTGATGAGGTTTCATTGGCGATTGTGCTTGTTACTAAATTTGCGCCATTTAATGTGCTAACTGGTCCAGTCGCACCTTGAGCACCAGTTGCTCCAGACAGACCCTGTGCACCCTGTGCACCCTGTGCTCCCTGCGGACCCATTGAACCCATAACACCCTGTGCGCCTGTTGCGCCCAGAACGCCTTGCGCGCCTGCAGGACCTGTAGGGCCGGCTACGCCTTGTGCGCCAGATGCACCCATAACTCCTTGCGCACCTTGTGCCCCGGTTGCACCCGCTGAGCCTTGTGGGCCTTGTGCACCTGTGTTTCCAGTGGGACCAGTAGCACCACCAATGCCACTGGCACAAGGACCCAGTCTTCCAGTAGGTCCGTCAAAGCAAATCAAGTTGGAATTTTGCGCTTGCCCCGACAAGCCAGGCACAGTCACTGCTCCGGTTGTACCTTGAACCCGTAAGCGCTCATTACCTGAACTGTCTTTGACGACAAACCCAGATCCAGCAGGTGGCGTCACAGAGACATCATTGCTCCATACTGAAGCACCGCCCAGTGTCAGCGAAGCTGCAGCAGCAGCGGCTTTGATTTGCAAACGGCAATTTGAATTCATAGTAATTCTTTCGTTTTATCCGACTGAATATTAAAGAAAATGTTTTGGACGGATTCGATGCATGACCAAAGCAACGAAACTCGACATAAGTAGAACCAATAAGCCCAAAGCATACTCATTCAAGGTTGGAATAGATTGTGCAACGATGGCGTTACCGATCTGGACATTGGTAAGTGAAGTGTTGCTTTGAACCACCTGTGCGTTAGGTCCAAGGATGATCACTGCAAGCTGACTTGTTGAAGCCAACAAAGAAATGGGATTGCCTTGTGTCCCCTGAAGAGTCAAGGTGCCATTCACGGTGATATTGGAGCCGGACGGAATAACAAAAGTGGCACCATGAGAGCTGCTCAAGGTTAAATTATTGAACACGCTTGTGCCACTGACAATGACATTTCCAGATCCACAACTGCCAGTAAGAGTCACGGTACTCGCACCCGAATTGAATTGCCCACTGTTACTCCAATTACCTCCAACCAGAACAGTTCCAGAACTTCCATTGAATAAACCGCCGCTACCAATGGCTAAATTTCCACCGGTCAAAGTTCCGGATAAAGAGACTGTGCCCTGTATGTCCATACTTGAACACCCGTAGTCAACAACCCCACTTGCTGGGACATCTAGTGTGCCGTTAGATGGAACAATAACTTGTGCACCCGCAATGAGGAAGGGCGCAGCCAAGAAGCTGAGAAAAAAAGCTTTGGTAAAGATTTTTAAAATCATTTTTAGTGAAATTAATTAAATTATTTTTTACTATTTTTTAAAATATAATAATTTTAAATTTTTTTTGGTGAATTTTTCGCTAAATTTGCTCATTTTAAAAATTTTATTGAATTTTTTTTGTCAAAGCAATAGCCAAACTGGCGTTTGATCACACGGAACGGATACTCCACCTGGGATCGGATACCGGCTTTGGCTTTTTCAACCTTGTCTGTCAGCCGATCAAGCGAATCGCTCTTGTCCAAAGCCCTGCGTTTGCCTAGGCGCATGGCAACGTGTCATCTCACGCCAAGCTTGGCATCGGGGCGTTTGTGGATGCCTTGATAACCCGCATCTCCATACGCATCCACTTCTTGCCCGTGCAACACGCTGTTGCCTTCGAGCACATCGTGAACATTGCCCGAAGTGCCCCGTACCGTTTACACCAGGCCAGAGTCAGCGTCCGCGCCAATGTGGGCCTTCACGCCAAAGTGCCACTGGTTGCCTTTTGGCTGGAGTGCATCTCAGGGTCACGGGCTTTGTCGTTGTTCTTGGTGGAGCTGGGAGCTGCTATGAGCGTGGCATCCGCCACGGTGCTGGTCATGAGCAGCAAACCGCGCTCGATCTGCAAATCGTTGACGGTGGCCATGATTTGTTCGGCCAGCTTGTGCTTTTCCGATCGATGGCAGAACCGCAAGATGGTGCTCTCGTCGGGCATGAGCGAGAACTCTTGAAGTTGGGCAAATTCCCGATACAGGGGGCACGTCAACGAATGCCTCCTACATGCCGGGGTCCAACAGGTTGAACCGCTGCCGCAAAAAGTGCGTCCGCAACATGGTCGCCAGTGAAAAGGGCTAACGCCCTTTCTTGCCTTAAGGGTAGCAAGGCGCAATCAACTCGATCAGCGCTTGCCACGGAAAGACTTTATCCATCTGATCGAGGAATTCGCGCTTGCGGGTTTTCTTCACGCTCAGGCTCAAATTATTGATCCGGCCCGATGAAGTTTGAAAGGCCTAGGTGTTTGTCGGCGATGCTGATTGTTGGATTTGTAGGAGCCCACCCCTGTGGGCGATGGACTTTTTTACAGGAGCCTACCCCTTTTGGTGTTGGTTAGAAGGGCGTGTGCCACGCCCATCGCCCACGGGGTGGGCTCCTACAAAAAGCCATCCCTCGAAAGTTTTTCAAGACTTCAAGGGCCGAATCAATAAGGCTTACTTGTTTCATGGATCAATGATGCTGGGTATGGCTTAAACCAGGCACACAGGTATAGACTTTTGCAGAGTTTCCCTAGAGTGAAGATCTGAATCGTCCCGATTTTCGTGGAAGTTGTTGATTTAAAGTTGAGAGCGCGGTGTCACTTTTTCGCAAGATAAGGGCATTGGCCCCACTATTACCCTCAGGCCTTGCCCACCAACATCGCCTCCACCAATTCCTGCACCGCCAACGCTTCTTCGGCCGTGGCCAATTTGTGGGGTTTGCCGCGCATCCACAAGTCCACTTGGCTCAGTTGACGCTGCAAGGCACTGGTGCGCGGGTCTTCGACACGCCAGTCCACCGCCTCGACCCAAGGGCCGCCGTCGGAGCGCCACAGTTGGTAAAACTCGCGGAACTGGTGGTTCATGCGGCTGCCGCGCACCGTGACTTCTTGACGGTCGAGCTGTTGGCCGCCGGTGGTGGCCATGACCGTGACGGGCTTGCCATCAGCGGTGGTCAAGCGGGCCAGCATGTCCAACTCGCACAAGGTGGGGTCTTGCGGGTAACGTGGCAAGGCCTGCTGCAAAGTCAGCGGCCCCAAAAAGCGACCGGCCAAAAACAAGAAATGCGAGATCACTTCACGGGTGTAACCCCCTTCATCGCGAAGGCGCAACCAGTCGGCGTCCTTTTGCCAAGCGCGGGGCCAGGCGGGGTAGTTCACCAAGATGTCGATGCCGAGCACCTCACCCGTTTCACCCGCATCAATGGCGCGATTCAATTCTTCAAAGCCACGCGACGCAGCCTGGGTGAAATTGACCACGCCCGGCAAACGCGCTTGGCGCAGTTGGGCGACCAGATCGCGGCTTTGCGCGTTGTCGGTGCCCAGAGGCTTTTCCATGAACACACCCTGCCCGGCGGCTGCGGCCTGCAAGGCATAGGTTTTGCGCGGGCCTGGCGGGCAAGCCAGGTACACCACAGCTGCCCCGGCCATGGCGGCCTGCGCGTCGGCTGCGAAGTGCACACCTGGGGCCATCTCCAGCGTTTTGGCCACCGATGCGGGCGAAGGGTCCCAAACGCCGCACACCTCAAAGGCGGGATGCTGCAAAGCGTTTTCCAACATGCGGCGGCCCATGATGCCCAGCCCGATGATGGCGATTTTGTGTGTCATGTTTTTCTCCTGTGGATCGCAAGCTTAGCAAGGCTGCCGCACACGCTTGTCGCCTTTGCAATGTCCCCTGTAGACAAACCTGCGGGAGCTTGTGCTGTCGCGCATGCTGCTGACTGGCTTGATTCAAAGTCGTTAAATGGCCGAATTCATCCATCACTGAGGAGTTCGTCATGGTGCTTTCGCATTGGGTTCGCCATTCCATCCGCCCCGCAGCCAAAATGCTTTTGGTCGCCAGCTGCTGCGCCGTGGCACTGATGCCCGCTTGGGCGCAGACCCAAACCGACCCTGCCAAGGCCCGTGTTCAAAGCATGGCCCAGGCCCAGACACCTGCCTTGCTGGACACCCTCAAAACGCTGGTCTCCATCGAGTCGGGCAGCCGGGATCTGGAAGGCCTTGAAAAAATCAGTCATCTGATTGGAAACCGTTTGCAGCAACTGGGCATGGAGGTCAAAACCATTCCCACCCAGGCCCCAGACTTCCACCCCCAACTCAAAGGGGCCAAGCTCGGCTCGGTGGTGATGGGTACCAAAAAAGGCAAGGGCCAAAAGAAAGTGCTGATGATCGCCCACATGGACACGGTCTATCTGAAAGGCATGGTGGCCAAACAACCTTTTCGCATCGATGGCAACCGGGCTTATGGCTTGGCCATTTCGGACGACAAAGGGGGCGTGGCCTTGATTTTGCAAACCGTGCA
>JBIKQY010000416.1:0-2759 GCA_044349465.1 Limnohabitans sp.
GCGGCCAGCGCGTGGCCGCGCAGCACGCCAGTTTTGGCTACCTCTGGCATTGGCTGGGCATCCAGCTGGTGGCCGATCTGGAGCCCAAGCCGGGCATGGCCCCGACACCGGGCCATCTGCAGCGCTTGCTCGATGGCTTGCGGGCCAAACCACCCGCAGCCGTGGTGGTGGCCAGCTACCAGGACCCGCGTCCTGGCCGTTGGTTGAGCAACCAACTGGGCCCGCAAGTGCCTTTGTTGGTCTTGCCCGCCACCGTGCCCGAGCAGGCCGATGCCCAAGCCTTGGCCGACTGGATGGATGGACTGGTTCGCAGCTTGCTGCCACTGGCCAAACCATGAGCGCCGAGTTTTGGTTCCTGACGCCCATGGTGGCACTGCTGCTGGGCCTGTTGGCCTTGGCGCCGCTGGGCACGCAGGTGTTGGCGCGGGGCGTGGTGTTCATCGACCTGGCTGTGGCACAAGCGGCAGCTGCGGCAGCTTTGTGGGTGGCGGCAGTGGTAGACCACCCCAATGTCTGGACCACCCAGGCCATGGCCACCACCGGTGCCATGGCGTGCGCAGCGGCCGTGGCCTGGCTGTCGCGCCTTTGGCCGCAGCAGCGCGAGGCCCTGATTGGTTTGCTTTACGTCTCGGGGGCCAGCATGGCTTTGCTGGGTGCCGGGCAAGACCCGCATGGCCGCGAGCGCCTCGGCCAGCTGCTGGCGGCCGATGTGCTGTGGGCCGACTGGCCCCAAGTGATGGTCTTGGCCGCATGCGCTTTGGTGGTGGCTGCGTCGCGTCGCTGGCTGCCGCGTGATGCGGTGTTTTACCCGGGCTTTGCGCTGGTGGCCAGCCTGGCCGTGCCGGTGCTGGGTTTGTTTGTGGTGTTTGCCGCCTTGATCGCGCCCGCACTGTGGCAGCGCGCGGGTTGGTCTGCTGTCGGGGCAGGGCTGGGGGCCATGGCGGCCAGCGCTTTTGGCCTGCTGGCTTCGTGGATGTTTGATGTGCCCAGCGGTGCCAGTGTGGCTTTGGCCCTGTCGGGGTTTGGGGCGCTCAGTGCCGGATTTCGAAACCCTTGCAATGCAAAAACGTCAGTTAAGTGATTCCTCAGGGACAGATAAACGTCTGTCCCTGATGGGTGAATCGCTTTTCTTCCCAGATGTTTATTTGAAGCCCACCCGGTCCAGCATTTGCTGCACCTTGATCTGGTTCATGCCCACGGCGCTGATCGGCAGCAATTCGCTTTTGAAGCTGCCACCCGTCATGGCTTTGAGTGCCGGGTTGTCAAAGCTCACGCCTTTGGCCGCTGGCCACTCGTTGTTGCCGTTGGCAAAGTGGTTTTGTGCGGCTGGGCTGGCCAGGTATTCCAGGAACTTGACGGCGTTGTCACTGTTCTTGGCATGCCGCGCTACTGCGCCTCCGGCCACGTTCATGTGTGTGCCCCAGCTGCTTTGGTTGGGGAAGGCCACGCCGATTTTCTCGGTCACGGCTTTGTCGGCTGGGTTGGTCGAACGCATCATGCGGGCCAGGTAATAGGTGTTGGTGACGGCCACGCCGCATTCGCCTGAAGCCACACCCCTGATCTGGTCGGTGTCGCCGCCTTTCGGGCTGCGGGCCATGTTGCCGACCAGGCTTTTAAGCCAGACTTCCGTTTTTTGCGGTCCCAGGTGCTCGGTCATGGCGCCAAACAGGCTCAGGTTGTAGGGGTGCGAGCCGCTGCGGATACACAAACTGCCTTTGAATTTCGGATCGGCCAGCTTTTCATAGTTGTCCACATCGGTTTTGTTGAACTTGACTTTGTCGAACACGATCACGCGCGCCCGTGTGGACAAGCCAAACCAGGCCGTGCCGCTGTTGTCGGCGGGTTTGGCCCGCAAGTTGGTGGGGATGGCTTCTTCCAGGAGTTTGGATTTGATGGGAAAGAAAAGACCATCAACTTCGGCACGCCAAAGGCGGGCGGCGTCCACCAGCAAAATCACATCAGCGGGAGATGCGGCGCCTTCGGCCTTGAGGCGGGCGAGAATACCGGCATCGTCAGCGTCAACACGGTTGATCTTGATGCCCGTGGCCTTGGTGAAGTCGCTGTACATGACTTCATCTGTGGGGTAATGCCGGGCTGAGTAGATGTTCAGCACTTTGTCTTGGGCCGACGCCATGGTGGCGCTCAGCAGGCAGAGGATGCTCAACAGGGACTTGGTAGGTGTCATGGTGTCTTTCGAACTGCTTGGTTGTTGCTCGAAGTCTAACCCAAATGCGAATAGTTATCAATAAGATTTGAGGAATACATGCATAAAGTGCAAGGGATAAGCCATGGGCTTGGCGTCAAAGCCGCAAGACAAGCCATCGGGGGGAGTGGGATCAGCCGAACATGGCAGCGACTGGGTTGTGTGTTGTCCCTCGTGGTCTTGACCGCTTGCAGCAGCTTGCAGTCCAGCAAGCCGCAAGAACCCAGCTCGCCGCCCACAGCCGAGCGGCGCGAAGTGCGCTTGGGGCTGGCGCTGGGTGGTGGCGCAGCGCGTGGGTTTGCCCATGTGGGCGTGATTCAGGTGTTGGAAGAGGCCGGACTCAGGCCCAGCCATGTGGCGGGCACTTCGGCGGGGAGTTTGGTGGCGGCTTTGTATGCCAGCGGCAAAACCCCTGTGGAGTTGGTGCGCGTGGCCGAGTCCATGCAGGAGGCCGAGATCACCGACTGGATGCTGCCGATTTTGAATCGGGGCGCTTTGCGTGGCGAGGCCCTGGCCAAATACGTCAACACCCAGGTGGGCGGTAAAACACTGGAAC
>JBIKQY010000066.1:0-9569 GCA_044349465.1 Limnohabitans sp.
GTCAACGGTCTCGAGGTTTTCATAACCGGGGATCGGGTTGTCGTAGGCCAGGTTCGGCAAACGGCGCACCCGTCTTTGGCCGGGGAAATACATCCACGCATCGTTGGGCTTTGACAGGAAGAAGTGGCCCAGGATGACTTCGCCCGATCGGGCTGCCGGACTGGTGGCCACGTTGAGCAGTTTTTGCATGACCCCCTGAACATCATCGGGCGACTTGACCTTGCTTGATGCAAAAGGCATCGTCACCCATTGGTCCTGAGCGAGGCTGTAAAAACTTCCATCGGGATTGATGAAGTTGGTTTGGTAGTGTTCAATGCGGCCCTCACCTTGCCAGCGCAAACGGTGATTCCAAACCGCTTCAGCTCCGTTGTTGGGGATGGGGAAGGGGAAGCCTCCGCCAACCGCCTGGACCAGGTTGTCCTGACCATCGGCCGTGAGCTTGGCCTGCGTTGCGTTGGCTCTGGTTTGGCCATTGACCGATTCTGGATAACCGCAGCTGCGTCGGGTGGGATAAACATCCATGCGGTAACCCTTGCGGGTTTTGAGCAGTTCGATCTGGCCCGCAGACAGCTTGTCTTTGTATTTGTCGAAGTTGCTCGCATCAATGCTGTAAAGCGGCTTATCGGCGGCGAATGGGTCGTTGCGGGCATCGCCTGCTTTGTGTTTGCCCTTGGGCAATCCACCGCTCCATTCGGGAATGGAGCCATCTTTGTTGCCCGCCTTTTCTGCACCCACGGGCGTGAGTTCTTTGCCCAACTTGGCGGCCTCTTGTTCACCCACGGCGGCCACCAAGGCGCCCGTGGTGATGCTCAATCCGACGGTCAGGGCGAGCGTGCGCCATTTTTTGAAGTTTTGGGGTGTCATCTTTGATCTCCTTTTGTTGTTGATATCCGGCTTTTGGGCCCTCAGTGGCAGGCTTTTCCTGTGGTCTGTCCTCCATCGGAGACCCTTCGCTGCAGACGCCTGCGGTGGGGCACCATCGGGTTTTCTGCAATACAGTGTGCGTGTTAAACCACAAAATGCGACAAACTGTCATGTTTATCTTAGTGGTTTGGAGAGAACGTGACAAGTTGTCACGTCTAATCGTTTTCCCTTATTTGGTTTGGGGATATAGAAGCCTAGAAGTTCGACTTTGGGCTTGGATCAGACTTGTTTTTCATGCCCGCACGACACCAGCTGAACGCCACCAGAACGCGAATAAGTGCTTGGATTTCAGGAAAAAAATGAGGATTTCAGCGTCAGTTAAATACCCGCTACACCAGGTCCCCGTACGATCAACGGCGCACAAAGACACGTTCGATTCAAAAGGGTGAGTGGTTTATGGTGAACAGCAAAAGAGTTGCCGAGAAGTTGGTTTCGGATTTTCCCTCCAAGGAGGTCGGCTATTCGCTGCCAAAAGGTGACAGTTCGTCAAGGCGCAAGCCGTCACAGGACCGTTCCAAGGAGCGGATGGAGAAAATCCTGGCCGCTACAGAGGCCTGTATTTTGGAAGTGGGCGCGGCAAACCTGAAAATTTCCGACATCGCGGCGGCCTCTGGCATGGCCAACGCCAGCGTCTACCAATATTTCAGCAACCGTGAAGAAATCATCCAGGCCCTTTTGGAAAGGTATCTGGATTTTTTCTACGAACAAAACACACAACTCCTAAGCACTGTAGACAGTGTGGAGGCGTTTCTTGTGTACCTGGAGGACGTGGTGTATGGCTACCACGACTATGTCAAATCCAATGCAACGTACCGAGCGATCTGGATGGACTCTCAAGGCTGGGCCGAGCTCAGGGCCATCGACAGAAAAGACAACTTGCGCCTTGCCCATGCCTGGGTGGAAAAAGTCAGAGAGTTGGTGCCGGATGTCAAAGCGGATAAGGCGCTGAATGTGTTTTTGACCTGCATTGAAACAGGCGCACACATGACACGGGTGTCTGTTGAGATTGGCGGACGGATCGAGCGGATCATGATGGAAGAAATGATCGCCATGGTACGAGGGCATCTCAGGACATTCTTTAGCCATCATTGATTTTCAGAAACATGGGTGATGCCCATGAAGCCTCAACGCACGACATACGCTGAGGCGCCAAAGGCACGGCTCATTTATGCGGGCCTAGTGGACGGCAGCAGGACTGCCATCAATAACCCATGCTGAGAGCCAATTCGTCGAGCAAGCTGCGCTGGAACGCAACCTGACGGGCATTCACCTGCATGGCCAGACCCAGCTCCAGATAAGGGTCCTCTACCGCCGTGCGCACGCCGCACAGGGTCTCGACTGTCGCGTGAGCGCAAAAAGGCACCGCTGACTCGGCATAACCGCCTTCATGCACCACCACCAGTCGTCCGTCACACAATTGATCGGCCAAAGCCATGGTGCGGTGCGTCAATTCGCGGAAAGACTCGCTGTGAAGCAACATGCGGGCCAAGGGGTCGACCATATTGGCATCAAATCCACTGGCCACCACGATCAACTCCGGGGCAAAGCGTCGCAGCGCTGGCTCCACGATGCGCTCCATGGCGTACATGTAGGCGTCATGCCCGCCGCCGGGCACCAGCGGCACATTGATGTTGAAGCCCAGGCCTTTGCCTGCACCCCGGTCCTCGCTGCCGCTGTAACCGGGTGGGAAGCAAGCCTCTTGGTGCAAAGAAATCGTAAGCACATCGTCGCGTTCATAAAAAATGGATTGGGTGCCATTGCCATGGTGTACATCCCAATCGAGCACAACCACCCGCTTCAAACCATATTTGGCGCGGGCGGCCTCGATCGCAATCGGGATGTTGGCCAGCAGACAAAAACCCATCGGCTGATCAGCCAAGCAGTGGTGGCCCGGCGGGCGCGACAAGGCGTAGGCATTGCGATAACGCCCTGCCATCACGGTGTCGACGGCGGCCATGGCCAAACCGGCCGACTGCTTGGCAATTTCATAGCTGCCTTGGCCAAAAGGCGCGTAGGGCCCCAGTTCGCCACCTCCTGCGTCGGACATGGCTTTGAATTTTTCCAGATACGAAGAGGGGTGAACCCGCAACAGGTCAGTCTCTGTCGCCATGGGGGCCGAGCGCAGGTCCAGGTGCTCGACCAAGCCAGAGACCTGGATGAGCGAGACCACGCGTCGTTTGGATTCGGGCGATTCGGCCAGGCCCATGCTGGCTGGCGGTTGGACCCAGCCACCCACATGGGCAATCAGGGCAAAGCCACCAGGGGTGCAGTGCCAAAGACATTTTTCATCATGAAAGAAAGCGCTTGTTGCGGACATTGAGGGTCTCCTGTGGTGTGAAATTGAACACAGATGCACTTTAGGCAGAGCCGCATGCCACGCCCATCGTTCAGTTGAACGAGCTGCCACGGTACCCATGAGGTGCGTTCACGAGGCGCTTGCATGTGCTGCGCCGGGAAAGTCCCGTCTTGCCGAACTGAAAGCGCCGTGGCATCGTTCATTTGAACCAAATCACACCCTGTCCCGCATGCTTCCAACTTACGCTAGCCCGAACGATCAAACGCAGCAGTACCCACAAGGCAGCAGTCCTCTCCAGGAGTTGGGCCAACTGCTTCATGGGCTGTACCGAAGCGCGCAGCATTCTCGGGTAGAGGCGTTTGAGCAGACCGTTTTGAATCAACTGAGCAGTTGCATTCCCTTCGACGCGGCCTGGATAGGGCGTTCTACCCTGACACCCGGTGGGCCAGTGATGCACCACAGCACCCTGCATGCACTTGAAAACAGCTACCTGAGCGCATGGGATCGCATTCGCCACCATGACCCCTTGGTGTCTTCGGTCACAGGAGAGTTGGGCTCGGTGGCGGCGCTGTCCATTGCCGATCCGGGTCTGTCCGATCAATTTCGTGCTTTTCTGGCCTGTTATGGCATTGCCCAAGTGCTGTGCTGCGCCACCTGTGACCCGGTTTTGCAGACCTATTTGCATGTCTCGCTTTACCGCCATGCGCTTAAACCCGCTTTCAGCGAAACACAGCGCACGCTGCTGCAAGCGGCCTTACCGAACCTGGCTGCGGCACTGAGCCTGAACCACATGGCCGAAATCGAGCGTGTCGGCGCGGGCGACAACCAGCGCCAAGTGGGTGTAGCGCTGGTGGGGTCTGATGGGGTGATCGTTTCAGCCGATCCGTTTTTTGCGGAGTTGATGTTGCTGGAATGGCCGCAGTGGCCGGGCGGGGTGGTCCCTGTCAAGCTGGGTCGGGCGAATGGCCAGTCGCCCAAACCACGTTACCAAGGACAAAAGGTGAGCATTACCAGTGAAGCGCATGGATCGTTTTGGGTGCTGCGGGTACGACAGGCTACTGCCAGCAGCGCACTGACGCCCCGCGAACGCATGGTGGCAATGGCCTTTTCGCGTGGGAGCAGCTACAAAGAAGTGGCGCGGGATTTGGGTATGGCCCCCGCTACAGTTCGTCATCATCTTCGCCAGGTCTATGCCAAGCTGCACATTCAAGACAAAGGTGCCATCGCCTGGATGCTCAGCCAAGACCAGGGCGGGGTGTCCAGTCTGGGCAGCGCAGAGCACTGAGCACAAGGCCGGTTAATACCGGTGATGTTTACAGCAGCGCCGCGTACACCAAGTCGCGGAACAACGGCCGGTAGTAATCCCGCTGGTTGGGCGCCTGGACCATCAACATCGCATACATGTCGAGCGCTGGATCCACAAAGAAGGTGGTGCCCGCGATGCCGCCCCAGTAATACAGCCCCACCGAGCCGGGCACGGGTGACAGGCCCAAATGGGTGCGAACCGCAAAACCGAGACCAAAGCCGTGGCCGGGCGGCAGTAAGGTGCCGTCGGACGGCATGCCGCCCAAGTGGTCGGCGGTCATGTAATCCACCGTGTGAGGGCCGAGCAGGCGCACACCATCCAATTCGCCCCGGTTGCGCAGGCACTGCAAAAAGCGGGTGTAGTCCATGGCGGTGGACATCAGGCCCCCGCCACCGCCTTCCATGGCGGGCACCTGGCGCGGCTCCAGCACTTTCATGGGCACACCGCCGTCGGGGTCGTGCGCAAAAGGTTCGGCAATGCGGTGGTGCTGATCGGGCGGCACGGCAAATCCGGTGTCCACCATGCCCAGCGGGCCAAAGATTTCGGCTTGCAGGAATGTACCCAAGCTTTGCCCACTGACCACCTCGACCAGCCGCCCCAACACATCGGTGGCGCGGCTGTAGGCCCACACGGTGCCGGGCTGAAACTGCAGCGGCACACCAGCCAGCGTTTGAGAAAACTCGGCATTGGTGCGCTCGCGTGAGGCGATCTTCACCGCGCCGTATTGGCGCTGCACGGCCGAGTCGCCCAAAAATTCATACGTCAGCCCTGCCGTGTGGCGCAGCAGGTCTTGCACCGTGGCGGTTTGCCGCACGGGCTCTAGGCCGTGTGCCGTGGCCACCTGTTGGTTGGCGTACTCGGGCATCCAGCGGCTGACCGGGTCGCTCAAGAGTAACTGCCCACGCTCCACCAGCATCATTACCGCCACCGACACGACCGGCTTGGTCATCGAATAGATACGGAAGATGCTGTCGGTCTGCATGGGCGTGCTTGTGCCGGGGGCTTGCTGGCCCACGGCTTCGAACAAGCCGATCTGCCCGCGCCGAGCAATCATGGCCACCGCGCCGGGTAACCTGCCGCTGGCCACTTCGCGGCGCAGCACGTCCATCAGGCGCTGTGTGCGCTCGGGGCACAGGCCCACGTCAGCGGGTTGGGCGTGGGCAAGAGGGGTGTGGTTGGTCATCGGGTGCTCCAGAACAGGAGCGATTTGTACACCCAGGTGAAGCGAAGGGGTATCACCTTTTGTTCACTGGCACTTTTTTGGAGTGACAAACCATCCAACATGATTCATTTCAGTGCGTCATGGCGTGGGCGCAATGCTCACCGAGAAAACGATTTCCTCGGGCTGACCCACCGACAGGTACTGAACCGTCAAGGGGTTCAAAGACTTGACGGCACTGGCTCGGCTCATCCACTCTGATTGACGAGGGTTGCGGGGCTCATCGTCTTGCGCGACTGTTCGCAGGCGGTACACCGCAGGCTGACCAGGTTTCAAGTCCTTGAACAAGCTCATGCCCATGGTGAATGTGCGACCTTGGTAAGTGGCTGTTCGCGTGAGTCCACCGCTCAAGGTGGTGTCGTTGTCCGGCGTCGGTTCTTGTTTGATTTGCACACTCACACGCTCGTTGAAAAGAACTTTGTGTTGGTCCTTGTTGTCACAGGCCACCTGTGTCCGCGAGTCGCGCGATTTGGGTGGGTTGCCGCCAAAGCAGCGGTAATGGACTTCGCCTTTGATCTGAAAGTTGTGCGTTTCTGGGGGCGAAGCTGGCTTCTGGGCGCAGACGGCCGATGCGAAGCCAAGGGCAGCACTGGCAAAGAGGAACGGTTTGAGCATGTTGAGTCTTGGGTATCGGTGGAGTTGGTTCATTTCAAAGAATTCGTCATTTTTATTTTTAATTTTATTGGAGTTCTAAAGAGCTCATCAACATCCAAAAATGATTCTTATAAGGCGTACTTGGATGACTTGCGAAGCTTTCTGGTGAAAGCAAAAAAACACCTGGCAGTCGCGATGGTCTGAGTCGCCTGGGCGTCATCGGCCTCAACCTTGGCGCAGTGCGAGCCTTGCTAGACTGAATTCATGCGCATTTCAGAACTCTCTGCCAAGACCCGTGTGTCGGTGCACCGCTTGCGCCGCTACGAGGCCGACGGCCTCATTGACAGCCAGCGACTGCCCAACGGCTACCGCGAGTACGACGAGAAAACCGTCAAGCACGTCATCTTCATCGCCATGTCGCGGGAGATGGGATTCTCGCTGCCCTTGATTGCCGAGTATGTGCCGCGCTTCAAAGCGGGCAAGTTGTCAGCGCAAGACATGATCGACGCGATCCTGGCGCGTGTGGCCGAGATCGACCAGCTGATCAGCGAGCAACAAACACTTCGTCAAAAACTGATGGACCACATCGGGTGGTTCAAAACCCAAGCCAGGAGAAAACCATGAGCCCACTCGAGATGCTGCAAAAAATCAACGCCATGGCCGAATTCAACCGCTGGTGTGGCATTGAGGTGACAGTGGCGGAACCCGGCTTTGTGGAAATCCAGATGCCCTGGCGTGCAGAGGTGGGGCAGTATTCAGGCTATTTGCACGCAGGCCTGATCGGCACACTCATCGACACCGCCTGCGGCTTTGCGGCCGGGACCGTGGCAGGGCCGAATTTGTTGGCTGCCAACTTTTCCGTCAACTGCTTGCGCCCCGCTGTGGGTCAAAAATTCATTGCCCGAGCGCGGGTGGTCAAGCCCGGCAAAACGCAGGTGTTCACCAGCTGTGATTTGTTTGCGGTGGATGCAGAAGGCGAGAAGCTGGTCGCGAACGGTCAGACTTTGTTGACGGTGATCGCCACCTGACAGATGCAGCGCTTCAACTATCCCTCAAGCCGCAGGCGCTGCAAAGCGCTCGCGCAAATAAGTCACGATCGCGCCCGAATCCTTCAGCCAACGGGTTTGGCCATCGGCTTCGGTGATCCGCAGGCATGGCACCTGGGTCGCGCCCGTAGCTTGCAACAAAGCGTCGCGGTTGGCGGTGTGGTGTTGCGCATCGCGCTTTTCAATCGGCAGCGACAGGCGGCGCATTTCCTGGCGCACCTTGATGCAAAACGGGCAGGTGCTGAACTGGTACAGCGCCAGGCTTTGGCACTGCTGGTCCACGCGGGTTTGCGCTGCGGCTTCGCGCACCACGCCAGCGGGTTGGGTCAGGCGCTCTTTGAGCAGCATGACGGGACCCAGCACAAGGCGCAGGGTTCTGAAAAAAGCACGGATGACGGTTTTCATAATGGCATTCAAATGTTCAAAAGTGGTGGGTAATCAGGGGGTGTGAACTGAGCAAGGGGCAGGGTTGAGGGGGCTTTGCAGCTTTCGTGAATCCAACACCCTCAAAGCAAGCGTGCCAAATAATGCCCCGTGAAGCTCGCCTTGTTTTTGGCCAATTGCTCGGGCGTGCCTTCGCCCAGCACCGTGCCGCCGCCCGCGCCACCCTCAGGCCCCATGTCGATCAGCCAGTCGGCGGTTTTGATGACGTCGAGGTTATGTTCGATGATGACGATGGTGTTGCCCGCGTCGCGCAGCTGGTGCAAGACTTTGAGGAGCAGGTCGATGTCGGCAAAGTGCAGGCCGGTGGTGGGTTCGTCCAATATGTACAGCGTGCGGCCGGTGTCGCGCTTGGACAGCTCCAGCGCGAGCTTGACGCGTTGTGCCTCGCCGCCCGACAAGGTCGTGGCGCTTTGGCCTAGGCGGATGTAGGTCAGGCCCACATCCAGCAGGGTTTGCAGCTTGCGGGCGATGTTGGGCACGGCGCTGAAGAACTGGTGCGCGGCTTCCACCGTCATGTTCAGGATCTGCGCGATGTTTTGGCCCTTGTATTGCACTTCGAGCGTTTCGCGGTTGTAGCGCATGCCGTGGCACACGTCGCAAGGCACATACACATCGGGCAAAAAGTGCATCTCCACCTTCACCATGCCGTCGCCCTGGCAGGCTTCGCAGCGGCCCCCGGTCACGTTGAAACTGAAGCGCCCGGGGCCGTAGCCGCGCTCGCGGGCGGCGGGCACTTCGGCCATCAGCTCGCGGATGTGGGTGAACAGGCCCGTGTAGGTGGCCGGGTTGCTGCGTGGCGTGCGGCCAATGGGCGACTGGTCCACGTTGATGACTTTGTCGAAGTGCTCCAGCCCCAAGATGGCTTCGTGCGCGGCAGCTTCGTCGTGGGCGCGGTGGATCTGGTGGGCCGCGGCGGTGTAGAGCGTGTCGTTGACCAGTGTCGATTTTCCTGAACCGGAAACACCCGTCACGCAAGTGAGCAAGCCCACAGGGAATTTCACGTTCACGCTTTTCAGGTTGTTGCCCGATGCGCCCAAGATTTCGATGAAGTCCTTGCCCGCTTTGTGGCGCTTGGGGATCTCGATTTTTTTGCGGCCCGACATGTATTGGCCGGTGACCGAATCGGGGGCCGCCAGGATGTCGGCACAAGTGCCTTGCGCCATCACGCGCCCGCCGTGCACGCCTGCGCCCGGCCCCATGTCGATCACATGGTCGGCCACGCGGATCATGTCTTCGTCGTGCTCGACGACCAGCACGCTGTTGCCGATGTCGCGCAGGTGTTGCAGCGTGCCGATCAGGCGGTCGTTGTCGCGCTGGTGCAGACCGATGCTGGGTTCGTCCAGCACGTACATCACGCCCGTGAGGCCCGAGCCGATCTGGCTGGCCAGGCGGATGCGCTGCGACTCGCCGCCCGAGAGCGTGTCGGCGCTGCGGTCCAGGCTCAAATAATTCAGGCCCACATCGTTCAAGAACTTCAGGCGCAAGGCGATCTCACGCACCACCTTGTCGGCGATCTCGGCCTTGGCCCCGTGCATGGTCAGGCCTTGAAAGTACTGCTGCGATTCGCCCAGCGTGATGTGGCTGATCTCGTAAATGGCGCGGGCTTGTGCGCCATCGCCAATGCGCACATGGCGCGCCTCGCGCCGCAGGCGCGTGCCTTGGCAGCTGGTGCAGGCCTGCATGTTGCGGTAGCGGGCCAGGTCTTCGCGCACCACGGCCGAGTCGGTCTCGCGGTAGCGC
>JBIKQY010000067.1:0-9554 GCA_044349465.1 Limnohabitans sp.
AACTTGGCAAAACTGCGCACCTCGTTGGCAGCGCCGAAGTTGGCACCCGGGGTCAGGTTATTTTTGAAGTCGTAGCGGATGCTGTCGTAACGTCCACCGGCGACGACACGAATTTGCTCGGTGGGACTGAATTCCAATTGTGCAAAAGCAGCATCGTTGGCAATACCCGCACCGTAGTTGCGCACACCACTGGGGTTGGCAACGCTGTTCAAGGTGTAGCTCATGTAACGGCCGGTGGGCACATCGCGCACGATGGCCAGGTTGTCCGAGACGTAATCGTTTTGGCTGCGGTCAATGTAAACACCCGTGACCAAACGGGCACGCAGCCAGTCCAGTTTTTGCTCGTGCTTCACGTCCAAGCCCAGAGACTCCACATGGTTGTTGTTCAAGGTGCCTTTGCAGCTTGCGCCCGAGCACCCCGAGATGGTGTAGTTGGGCAACTGGCCGTGGTCGTTGTTGCGGGCAAACAGCGTCACCGTGGTCAAGCCACCTTGCGTGGTTTCGCCTTCCCAAGCCAGGTTGGCGCGGGTGGTTTTGTCTTTGCGCCAAGTGAAGGTGTTGATGCTTTTGCCGGGGTTGTTGCGGAAGTCGTTTTCAAACAAACTGCCGGGCGTGTCCGAGTCCAAGTTGGTGTGCACCAGCGAAGCGCGCAACCAGGACTTGTCGCTCAGGTTGTAGTCGCCACGCAGTGTGAAAGAGTCTTTTTTGCCACCGCTGTATTGCTGCCAGTTGTTGGTATCGCGCTGCGAGCTGTAGTGCGAAAACCGCAAACCCAGATCACCCCAGGTGTTGCTGGCGCCCGAGTCCACACGGGTAAAACCGTCGGTGTTGTCGTGGCGAATGCCCACATAGCCGATGGGCGTGCGTGAAGGTCGTTGCGTCAAAAAGTTGACCGCGCCACCCACTGCGTTGCTGCCGTACAAAGAAGATGCAGCGCCCTTGACCACCTCGACACCGCCCGAGCCGTTCATGTTGTTTTCGTTCAGTGCGTTGTGGTTGAACACGCCTAATGGACGGATCGGGATGCCGTCTTCCAGGTACTGGTAGACCGCGTTGGTGCTGATGGGCTGGCGAATGGCCATGCTGTGCTGCTCGTTGCCCAGATCGTTCCAGTGCACACCCGGAATGCGGTTGATGATCTCGCCCACCGACTTGGGCTTGTCAGCGTCCCACTGGGCACGGCTGACCGAGCCAATCGACACAGGGGTTTCGGACAGTTTGGTTTCCGAGCGCGAACCCGACACCACGATGGTGTCCAGCGCTGTTGAAGTTTGGGCCACAGCGTGGCCACTCAGGCTGGAGAACAGGCCGAAGATGGCCAAAGACAAAGGAGAAAGAGAAAGGGTGTTTTTCATGGCAAGTTTCAAATCGATCAATCACCGCCAGCACACAGGGCCGCAGTGACAACAAGCGCCGAACACCTGGCGGTGTTCAGTCCGGGTTAACAAGGATCAATTCGAAACAGGCGGCCCGCGAGAGGGCAAAGGCGGTGCCGTGCGTGCGGTCAGCACGGCTTCGGGCAGACGCTGCACGATGTGCGAGCGGGCATCAGGCACATGGGCCAGAACGGCCACCGTGGGTGGCGGCAGGGCTGGCGTGGCGTGGGCACACAGCGGGCAGTCCATGCTGCTGCGCACCTGGGCGTCACCGCCCTCACCTTGCACCACCACCTTCATGAGGCCCATGCTGGAGCACACCACGTCCATGGTTTTAGGCTGCAGCGTGGCAGCCAAAACCGACACACCCACAAACAACATGTACCAGACCAGCACAAGGCAGGCCAGGCGGCGTAAGGTGTTGCGTGCGGGTGTCATCAGGTGGGGACTTTCAAGAGTTCAATTTTTTCATGGCCCGTTTGGCCGTTTCGAAGGCATTGGCCCGCATCCCGGCAAACATGTCTTTGAGAAACTGTCTGGCCAAGGGTTGTGCTTTTTCTGGCGACCCGGCATTAAAAGGCGGCTGAGGGTCGTACTCCAGATACAGCTGCACGGCCTCGGCATAAACACGGCTTTTGAGCAGGGCCACCAACTTCAGGCCAAAGTCAATCCCGGCGGTCACACCACCGCCCGTGATGCGGTTACGGTCCACCACAATGCGCCCTTTTGTGGGGATGGCGCCCAACTCTTTGAGCACGTCACGCGTGTCCCAGTAAGACGTGGCCTTGTAGCCCTTGAGCAAACCTGCCGCGCCCAAAATCAAGGACCCCGTGCACACACTGGTCACATAGCGCGCCGTTTGTCCTTTTGATTTCAGAAAGGCCAACACTTCAGGGTCTTCCATCATGGTGAAAGTGCCTGGCACGCCACCCGGCACAAACAACACATCCAGTTGTTCGGGGCACTGATCGAAGGTTGTGGTCGGCTTGACGGGAATCAACGCTGCAGGCCCTGGGCTCTCGTTGCCAACGGGCTCCAGGTTTTTCCACAGCAAATGAATTTCCTTGTTCATCAAGGCCTCGAACACCGTCAATGGCCCCACCAAATCCTGCAAAAACATGCCCGGATAGACCAGCATGCCAATGGTGATTTTGGGACCTCCGATGAGGGGCGCATAACGGTCCATGGTGGCCAAATGGTGCTCATCAGCCGCTTGTTTGGATGGCGCGGCAACGGCAGCGGGCTGCTTGGCCGATGCGGATGACATGGAGACTGCAGAAGCCCCCAACAGCGGAGAAGGCCAAGACATTAAACGGGAAAAATAGCGACGGTTCATGGTGCATGGGGCGAGGGCATTCGCAAGAATGGCCTCGCCGTGAGAGGGTGGATGAATCAGAACTGCGCAGTCACGCCCAGCACCAAAGTGCGCGGCGTGCCTGGCACCACTTGCCCACCGCCAAAGTAGGCCATGGGTGCGTAGTACTGCTTGTTGAGCAAGTTACTCACACTGGCGCTGTACTTGATGCCGTCACGTTTGTAACTGGCCTGCGCATCCACCAAAGTGACTGCCGGTGTGAAAAACGTGTTGCTGGTGTCTCCTGCCAAGCTCGACCGATGGGTTGCACCCAAGCCCAAACCCAAACCCGTCCAATCGCCTTGGCGCACGTCGTAACGAGCGGCTACGCGTAGCGTTTGCTCGGGCACATTGAACAGGCGTTTGCCCACCCAGGCCGCATTGGTGTCTTGGGTGATCTCAGCCGTTTGATGGGTGTATGCGGCGATCCAGGCCAGCGATGGCGAAACCTGCCAGCGCAGGTCCAGATCCAGACCCTTGGCTTGCTGCACGCCTGTCTGCACGGAAAAGCCGGTATTGACCGGATCAGCCACAGCGGCGTTCTTGCGTTGGATGTCAAACAAGGCGGCGCTAGCGCTCAATCCATTCCAGCCCTTGATGCGGATGCCCAACTCCTTTTGCTCGGCCTCTTCCATTTTGGGCGCCGTGCTGAACAAGGATCCAAACGGCACGCGTGACATTTCGCTGTAACCCGCAAACACGGACACCACATCGCTGGCATCAAAAACAGCCCCCACCCTTGGTGTGACTTTGTTGTTCGTGCTTTGGTTGTTGATGCCCCAATCAAGGTATTGGTCTTTGGCCTCAGTGCGCGTGTGGCGCAAGCTGCCGTGCAAATGCCAGGCACCCACTTGGATTTGGTCCTGCACATAAGCCACGGTGGAAGTGCTGCGGTTTTGTTGCTGATTCGCCTTTGCAGGAACGGCAGGCTCCCCCCAAGCAGGACGCACATTGGTGGTGAGGTCGGTCATCACAAAGGGCATGTTTGCAAAAGCCATGAACCCGTCATCACGCGTTTCATCGCGGTCCAAACCGAAGCTGATGCGGTGCAAGGCCTGGCCCGTATTGACAGCGGTGGCCAAGCTCACTTGTACCGTGTTGGTGGTCAATTTTTCCCACAAACGGGCACCACTGAGCACAACCGTCGAGCCAAACCCGCTGCCATAAATGCTTTCACTGCCATAAGGAAACGGAAACACCCCGCGCTGATCCACTTCTGCCGTGCTGTGCGCAGCCAAGGCCTTCAGGGTCCAGTCGTCGTTCAGGACTTGCGTCCACTGGACATTCAGGCCGCGTGATTTTTGTGTGGTGTCAGGCAAGCCTGTCGCCGTCACAAAGGTGCTGCGCGACACACCTGCTGCGGGCTCATATGAATTCGCATTGGCACGGGGCAAGCCCGAATAATCGACAGTGCTGTTGTCCAACATGCGGGCCTTGATCACCACTTTGGTTTTGGCGTCAGGCGACCAGGCCAGGCTGGTGATCAAGGCGGTCTTGCGGAAAAACACACCCTGGGTTTCGCTGTCGGAGCGGTCAGTTTCGCCGTTGATGCGCAAAGCCCATGCCTCGTTCAAGGGTTGGTTGACATCGAAGTGCGCATTGCGCCGTCCATAGTTGCCGCCTTTGACACCCACTTCCCGATAAGCCTTGGCTTCAGGGTCTTTCGTCGTCACAGCGATGGTGCCGCCCACGGTGGAATAGTTGCCAATGGCTTGGCCACTGCCATACAGACCACCCGCAGGGCCTTTGATCACGTCCATTTGCTGCACGCCCACCAGGCTCTCCTGGTTCTGAAACCAGCCGGGCACGGACACGCCGTCAACCACCATGGCCGCATTGAAGCCGCGGATCTTGAAGCCCACGTTGTTGCTGTCGCGTGGGTCAATCTCATTGACGTTGCTCACGTTGCGCAACACATCCGAAACCGTTTTGCTGGCCTGGTCTTCGATGATCGAACGCGGAATGCTGACCACACTCTGCGGAACCTGTTCTGCAGGCACCGAAGAACGGGTGGCTGCCTGCGTCAGCGCGGGTGTGTAACGGTCTTTACCGGCCGTGATTTCGATGGTCTGGGTTTGGGCTTGGGCCAAAGTGCTGCAGCAAGCCAATGTGGCCAACGCCACAGGGGAGAGATGAGAAATATGAAAAGTCATTTTTGTATCCATGGATTGATGAATTCGTGACCCGTTAGGTCTGGGTAGCAAGGCTCAGAAGCCAGGCAATTCACCTGTTCTGAATTGACCGCCCCAAGGCCTGCTTCTCAATGCTTGGGGTGCGTGCCGTGCGCACCATGTGCGCCACCATCCACACGCAACATACCCTCGAAGGAAGCGAACTTCCTGAGGGTTTCTGTGGGCAAACGGCTTTCTGCGGCCTGCAGCTTCATGGCCAGCGCCTGAGCTTCAGCGGCTTTCATACCGGTCTGTGCAAGCGTGCTCGCTTGGCGCAAGCCATCGCCACCACAAACCACGATCACCCATTGACCATGCCGCTTGTTGAGCAACGCACGGCCACCGCGCACGTCTTGCAACCAGCCCGCGACAGCCCAATCCCCTCCCACAGCCACTGGCGTGACGGTGAGTGGCGACTGAGGTTTGTCGAACTGTTTTTTCAAAACATGAACGATCGCTTGGGCTTGCGCCTGCTCTGGTGCCGTCTTCACGGCTGGATCTGGATGCGCCATGACGATGTTCATGTGGGCCACCAAGGAGAGCGTCAAGGCCATGTGGGTGATGTGTTTCATGGTGCAGCACCCGTTCAGAAGCTGGCTTTCACACCCAGTTGCAGGGCGCGACCTGGCATGGGATAGCCTTCACGGAATGCATACGTTTTGTCGAACATATTTTCGACTGCAGCAAACACCTCTCCACGCTGCCCCAGCTGTGGAAGTTTGTAGCCCATGCGCAAATTGGCCACTGTGAAACTGGGCACTTGAGTCAAATTAGGGCTGCCATTTCGCGCTTGACCCAAAACGACCATGGCCGATTGATGTTGCGCATCGGCACTGACTCGCCATGCACCTTGTTGCCAATTGACCCCTGCGGTCAGGCTGTTCTCGGGTGCGTAGGGCAAATCAGCTTTGCTGCTGTTCAGATGTGTCCAGCCTGCAAACCACTGCCAAGACTGCCCCAGGGATTGCGCCCATGTCAGCTCGGAGCCCGTGACCTCATAGCTTCCCATGTTGACAAAACTTGGGGCAGAAACCGCCGGGGGGAAAGCAAAGATGTACCGATCCTTGACGCGGTCCTTGAACACAGAGACATCCACGCTGGTCCCCTGCTGGGGCTTCCAGGTGGCACCCAACTCCTGGTGATCCAACCGCTCAGCGCCCAAGCTTTTCCAGCTGTTGCTCAAAGCCGGAATCATGTGTGACAGAACCGCAGCATCCAGACCCGGATAGCTGATGCCCTTGGACACTTGCGCACGTAAAGCCAATCGTTCGCCTTGCGCCAGCACCACGCCTGCTTGGTGTGCAGATTCTGACTTGAGCACATTGTGTTCATAGCGACGAAGGCCTGCGGATGGTGTGGCCGTCCAGCCCTGACCCAGCTCAAACTTGTGGCTGACCGCCACAAACGGCGAAGTCACGCGCAAGTCTGGCGCGGTAAACCCCACGGTCGCCACATCGCCGCCGATTTTGTCCACATCCAGTCCGGCCTGCACCTGACCCCCTTGCCAGGGCTGCAGATTTTCGCGCCAGCGCAAACCCGATGTTTTGAAGCTGGATTTCAGACCCGGTTTTTGTTCGCCATAGCCCTCGGTGCTGTACACCTTGAAGCTGCCCTGCGCCGTGTCGTGCTCATGAGCCACGGTCAAGGCCAACAAATCACCTTGGGTGTCGTAGGTTTGCCCTTTGTTGGCAAGCGTCGTCGAATGGCCAGGGTCTGTTGCACTGTTTTGCGTGTTCATGGCCAAGAGGCGGACCGACCAGTGGCGGTCAATCTGATGTCCCAGCTGTCCCATCACATTGTTCAAACGGCCTTTGGCGTCTGGACGGTGGCCATCCGACGACGCGTACCCTTGTGCCAAGCTGAAGTCCCAGTCGCCTTGACGCCCCTGGACATCCACTTGCTCAACCACCGTGCCAAAACTACCCGCCCGAACACTGACATCACCCGACACGCCATCGGTCGCACGCACCTTCTTTGGCGACAAGGAAATGGCACCAAAGGTGTTGCCGAATTCGTGCAGTTGAGGCCCCTTGATCACATCGATGCGTGACATGCCGTTGAGGGGCAACAAGTCGAGCAAGGGGTGGTTCCAGATGCCCATGTAGAACGGCACACCATCGATGTAGGTTTTGATCTCACTGCCAGGCCGACTGGTGCCCATGCCACGGATATAAACCGCGCCGCCTTCCTCGCCACCAAACGAGCCCACGGGGTTGAAGCGCGAAATGCTGACGCCGGGTGTGCGGCGCAAAGCCGCGGCGGCGTCAATGGCGTTCAAGTCTTCGATTTGGCGTGACGTCACCGTGGTTTTAAACCCGGCCATGTCGTCGGTACTGTTGCTGTCAATGACCGCTGGAGCAGTGACCAGAACCTCCATCGGTTTGGTTTGCGCAAACGCATTGGGGCCAGAGGCATACACAGCCAATGCCACAGCGATGGGAGAGAGACGAAATATTGTTTTCATGTTCTGAACGAATCTGAGCGAGCAGGCACAGCCATGCACGCAAAAAGAAATCACCCGTACAAATTCGGGTGAAGCCAAGTGGCCTTGCGGCGATCAGATCAGTTCAGGCGGCCCGCGAGAGGGCAAAGGCGGGGCCGTGCGTGCGATCAGCACGGCTTCGGGCAAACGCTGCACGATGTGCGAGCGGGCATCGGCCACATGGGCCAGAGCGGCCACCGTGGGCGGCGGCAGAGCGGGCGTGGCGTGGGCGCACAGCGGGCAGTCCATGCTGCTGCGCACCTGGGCGTCACCGCCCTCGCCTTGCACCACCACTTTCATAAAGCCCATGCTGGAACACACCACCTCCATGGTTTTAGGCTGCAGCGTGGCCGCCAAAACCGACATCCCTACAAACAGCACGTACCAGACCAGCACAAGGCGGGCCAGACGGCGCAGTATTTGGGGTGTGGTGAACATGATGTGGATTATCTCAAAACACAAGCGATGCTTGACCCGGGTCAAGGGAGACCATGGGGTGTGCTCGGTTTCGGATCGACATGCAGAGATTCACCGACGCGCCGTCCATGGGTTGCCGTGCCGTGGGTTCTCTACGAAGGTCTTGTCCGTCAGCGCATTCAAAAACGCCACCAAGTCGGTGACTTCTTGCTCGCTCACTTCAAACCCGGCGATCAGCGAACTGCGCATGGGGTTGGGGCCTGCAGGGGTGTTGCCTGCGCGGCCCGCCTGGGCGTAGTGCTCGCGGATGACTTGCTGCAGCGTCGGGATCGAGCCGTCGTGCATGTAAGGCGCGGTCAGCGCCACGTTGCGCAGCGTGGGCGTGCGGAACTGGCCCATGTCGTCGGGATTGCCCGTCAGCTCGCTGATGCCGATGTTGTTGGCTGGATACGCGCCCCGGCCATCCAGGTTGTACAGCCCGGTGTTGTGAAAGCCTTGTTCGGCCAGCGGCAGTTTTTGGTGGCGGATGTTGTCGGTGAAGGTGAAGCCACCATGGCAGTGGTAACACTCCATCTTTTCACCAAAGAACAGCGCTTCGCCGCGCTTGGCCGATGCGCTGATGGCGTCTTTTTGTCCGCCGTATTGGTAGCGGTCATAAGGGCTGTCAAACGACAACAAGCTGCGCTGAAAGCTGCCGAGCGCTTTGGTCAGGGTGCTGAGCGAATACAGCGCCTGCGCGCCCTGGCTTGCCTCGGCCGGGAAGGCTTTGGTAAACAGTTCGCGGTAACGCGTATCGGCTTGCAGGCGTGCAAACAGCTCTTTCTCGCGCCCTGCCATGCCCATCTCAACCGGGTGCTCGCCAAACAGCGGCACCAAGGCTTGCACCTCCAGCGCGGTCAAGTGCGGGTTGGCCCAGGTGAGCACGGGCAGGTATGCCACATTGGCCAGCGACATGGCACTGCGGCTGCCTTGCTCCTTCGTCACGCCTTCAGACAAGGCCCGCCCATCGGTGAAGGCCTTGTCCTGGTGGTGGCAGCTGGCGCACGACATGCTGTTGTCGGCCGACAGGCGTTGGTCATAAAACAAGTGCCGCCCCAGCTCGACCTTGGCCGCGCTCATGGGGTTGTCGGCCGGCTCCACCGGGCGGGGCACCCATGCGGGCAGCCCCCAGTGGTACGCCTGCAAGGCGCTGCCGCTGAGCAGCACCCAGCCCAGCACCAAAGCGGGCCACAACACGAGGGAGCGAGGCAAACGCTTCATGGCCGATCAGCGCTGGGACACCAGGCGTTGCGCGCCAGCAGCGGCCACGCCGTCGTAGGCCAAGCCCAAAGCGCTCATCACGGGCGGGCAATCGGCGTCTTTCAAAAAGCTCATGCAGCCGGGTGATGTGCCTTTGGCGTTCACGTCCACATTGGCCTGTGCCAACACAGCGCCCATGTCCACCACCACGGTGTTTTTGGCCAGGTCAAACTGGTTGAGGCGCACGGTCATGCGGTTGGGGTTTTGGCAGGCGCTGGGAGCTTGGGTTTTGCTGTCGCCCGCGCACGCGGTGCTGCCCAGGTGCACCGAATAGCGCGTGACAGGGCCCATGGCGTTGGGGGCAGCCGGTTTGTCCGTGCTGATGCCGCTGCTGGTGGTGTCGAACTTGATGAACTTGTAGCCGCCTTGCCAGTTCCAGAACATGGCCGTGGAGTTGAGTGGCGCGGGGGCCACGGTCGGGTCTTGGTGGTTTTGCGCAAAGGGCACGCCCACGG
>JBIKQY010000083.1:0-8772 GCA_044349465.1 Limnohabitans sp.
CGCCTGTTTGGCGATGCGGAAGACATTGCCGCGGCGACCGCGGAAACCTTTTGCAAGGGCCAAAACTTTCTTGTGACGGGCGCGTGCCGTTACACCACGTTTAACGCGAGGCATATTTATTCTCCTTGTTCGTCAGTGATTACAGGCCAGCCATGGGCAGCATTTGAGCGATGTGACCCATGTTGGTCTCATGCACAGACACCGAACCGCGAAGGTGGCGCTTGTTTTTGGTGGTCTTCTTGGTCAGGATGTGACGTTTGAAGGCTTGGCCGCGTTTAACGGTTCCACCTGGACGAACACGGAAGCGCTTTTTTGCGCTGCTTTTGGTCTTCATCTTGGGCATGTGAATGCTCCTTTAATTGTGCTCGTGAGGCGTCTGCAAAAAATTTGCAGCCTTGTTGGCCCCGAGCCACTTTTAACAAAAGCCACCCAAAGGCAGCTTTTGACTCAACCCGCCCGAAAGCCGGTCAAATTCTTATTCAAGCCGGTTCAGCCGGTGCAGACGCGTCTGCAGCCTTGCCACCCGCAGCAGGTTTTTTACGACCTGGCGCAATCATCATGATCATCTGGCGGCCTTCCAACTTGGGAAACTGCTCCACGATGATCGAGTCAGCCAGTTCATCGCGAATGCGGTTGAGAAGAGCCAAACCCAACTCCTGGTGCGTGATTTCACGACCACGAAAACGCAAGGTGATCTTGCACTTGTCGCCATCGGTCAAAAACCGACGGATATTGCGCATCTTGATGTTGTAGTCACCGTCGTCCGTACCCGGGCGGAACTTGACTTCCTTGATGTCAATGACCGTTTGCTTGGCTTTGGCTTCCGCCGCACGCTTTTGCTCTTGGTATTTGAACTTGCCGTAGTCCATCAAACGACAAACCGGGGGATTGGCAGTGGCGGCAATTTCAACCAGATCCACATCCATCTCACCGGCCAAGCGCAAGGCTTCGCCTAAAGACAAAATGCCCATGGGCTCGTTTTCAGGTCCGGAAACACGGACCTCAGGGGCCATGATTTCACGGTTCAAACGGTGTTTACGTTCTTCGCGTTGGCGACGATCACGAAATTCGGTAGCGATGACTCAATCCTTTACGGAACAAAACTGCAACATGCAGCTCATCCATCTTTGTGCCCACGGGCCAAAGCTTGTGGCGAAAAACACCTTCAGGCTTTAGAAGCGATGTCGGCAGCAATGAGTTCAATGAACGCATCGATCGACATCACACCGAGGTCTTTGTTGCCTCGGGCGCGCACTGCGACGGTACCTGCTGCCTTTTCTTTGTCACCAGCGACAAGGATGTATGGCAGCTTTTGCAACGAATGCTCGCGTATTTTATACGTGATTTTCTCGTTACGCAGGTCCAAATCGACCCTAAGGCCTTGATTTGACACCGATTTTTGCAGTTTTGCAGCGATTTCGCGACAGTAATCGGACTGCGCATCGGTGATGTTGAGCACCGACACCTGCACAGGCGCAAGCCAAGTCGGCAAGGCGCCCGCATGCTGCTCGATCAAAATACCGATGAAGCGCTCCAAACTGCCGACGATGGCACGGTGCAGCATGATGGGGCAATGACGCGAACCGTCTTCCCCCACAAACTCAGCGTCCAGGCGCTCGGGCGAGTTGGGGTCCACTTGGATAGTGCCGCACTGCCATTCACGACCGATCGCGTCTTTCAAGGTGTATTCAATTTTGGGGCCATAAAACGCCCCCTCACCCGGCAAATATGAAAATTCGCATCCCGAGGCACGCAAACCTTCAGCCAAAGCGTTTTCTGCACGATCCCAGCTTTCTTCTGTGCCAATGCGTTTTTCAGGTCGCGTGGAGAGTTTGTAGATGATGTCTGTGAAGCCAAAATCTTTGTAGACGTTTTGCAGCAGTTTGGTGAAGGCCACCACTTCACTTTGAATTTGGTCTTCGGTGCAAAAAATATGACCATCATCTTGGGTGAAGGCACGCACCCGCATGATGCCGTGCAAACCACCCGAAGGCTCGTTGCGGTGGCATTGGCCAAACTCACCAAAACGCAGTGGTAAATCGCGGTAGCTTTTGATGCCTTGCTTGAAGATGATGATGTGCCCCGGGCAATTCATGGGCTTCAAAGCGTAGTTGCGCTTTTCGGACTCGGTCACAAACATGTTCTCGCGGTACTTGTCCCAGTGCCCAGTTTTCTCCCACAATTTTTGGTCCAAGATTTGCGGGCCTTTGACTTCAAGGTAGCCGTTATCGCGGTAAACGCGCCGCATGTACTGCTCCACCTCTTGCCACACCGTCCAACCCTTTGGATGCCAAAAAACAGTGCCAGGCGAATGCTCGTCAATATGGAACAAGTCCAGTTCGCGGCCCAATTTGCGGTGGTCTCGTTTTTCAGCTTCTTCCAGACGGATGAGGTATTGCTGCAAGTCATCTTTGCTGGCCCAAGCCGTGCCATAAACGCGCTGCAGCATTTCGTTTTTGCTGTCACCGCGCCAATAAGCGCCGGCCACTTTCATCAGCTTGAAATGCTTGAGCTTGCCCGTGCTTGGCACGTGCGGGCCACGGCACAAGTCTTCAAATGCGCCTTCGCGGTACAAACTGACCTCTTGATCGGCTGGAATACTGCCGATGATTTCGGCTTTGTAATGCTCGCCCAAGCTCTTGAAATAGGCCACTGCTTCATCGCGCGGCAAAACACGGCGCACAACGGGCTCGTCCTTGTTGGCCAGCTCGGTCATGCGCTTTTCAATGGCCGCCAAGTCTTCAGGCGTGAAGGGTCGACTGTACGAAAAGTCGTAATAAAAGCCGTTTTCAATGACGGGACCGATGGTGACTTGCGCCTCAGGAAACAAATCCTTCACAGCGTAGGCCAACAAGTGGGCTGTCGAGTGGCGGATCAGCTCAAGACCCTCAGGATCTTTGGCGGTCACGATGGCCAAGTTGGCGTTGGAGGCCATGCTGAAACTGGCGTCCACCAGTTGGCCATTGACTTTGCCGCCTAAAGCCGCTTTGGCCAAGCCAGCGCCAATGGAGGCGGCCACTTCGGCCACGGTGACCGGACCGGGAAATTCGCGCAATGAACCGTCGGGAAGCGTGATCTGAACCATGGAATTGAATGCAAAAGCGCGGTCATCGACCGCGCTGGATGATGGAAAGAAAAAACCTTTGTCCATTTTCCCACAATTGACATTCGGTTCCGTGCCAGACAAGATGCTGTGTTGCACCACGAAGCAAGCAACTCAAACCAATTGGCAAGAACCGGACGTTTTTTACCCTGTTTTCAGAACGGTCGTCAGGCTTTTGTGGGTGTGCTTGGTTTAAGATAGGCGTTCCTTTTCATCTTGTAAAAACCTGTACCACGATGACCATGCCAGACGCCCGCTCCAAAATCATTTACACCCTCACGGATGAAGCCCCTCTGTTGGCCACGGCGGCTTTTTTGCCTGTCATTCGCACCTTCACGCAAGCCGCCGGTATCGAAGTCGAAACCAGCGACATTTCCGTGGCTGGCCGTATTTTGGGTGAATTCCCCGACTTCCTGACACCCGAGCAAAGGGTGCCGGACAACCTGACGATGCTGGGCAAGCTGACACTGAAGCCGCAAACCAACATCATCAAGCTGCCCAACATCAGCGCCTCTGTGGGCCAACTGACCGCAGCCATTAAAGAATTGCAAGGCAAGGGCTACGCCCTGCCCGACTACCCCGACGCGCCCAAGAACGACGAAGAAAAAGCCATCAAAGCCCGGTATTCCAAGTGCATTGGCTCGGCCGTCAACCCCGTGCTGCGCGAAGGCAACTCGGACCGCCGCGCGCCTCGCGCCGTCAAAGAGTTTGCGCGCAAGAACCCGCACAGCATGGCCGACTGGAGCCAAGCTTCGCGCTCGCACGTCTCGCACATGCACGCTGGAGACTTCTACCACGGCGAAAAGTCCATGACCTTGGACCGCCCCCGCGAAGTGAAGATGGAGTTGATCACCAAGAGCGGCAAAACCATCATCCTCAAGCCCAAAGTCTCTCTGCTCGACCGTGAAGTCATTGACAGCATGTTCATGAGCAAAAAAGCGCTGCTCGAGTTCTATGAAAAAGAAATCGAAGACGCGCACAAAACCGGCGTCATGTTCTCGTTGCACGTCAAAGCCACCATGATGAAGGTCTCCCACCCCATCGTGTTCGGTCACTGCGTGAAAATTTTCTACAAGGAAGCTTTTGAAAAACACGGTGCCTTGTTCAAGGAGTTGGGCGTCAACGTGAACAACGGCATGGCCGATCTGTACGCCAAGGTCGCCACCCTGCCCCAATCCAAACAAGACGAGATCAAGCGCGATCTGCACGCCTGCCACGAAGGCCGCCCCGAGTTGGCCATGGTGGATTCAGCCAAAGGCATCACCAACTTCCACTCGCCCAATGACGTGATTGTCGACGCCTCCATGCCCGCCATGATCCGCAATGGCGGCAAAATGTGGGGGGCCGACGGCCGCTTGAAAGACGTCAAGGCCGTGATGCCTGAGTCGACCTTTGCCCGCATCTACATGGAGATGATCAACTTCTGCAAGTGGCACGGCGCATTCGACCCCAAGACCATGGGCACTGTGCCGAACGTGGGCTTGATGGCCCAACAAGCCGAAGAGTACGGCTCGCACGACAAGACCTTTGAAATCCAAGAAGACGGCGTGGCCAACATCACCGACCTCAACACAGGCGAAGTGCTGCTGAGCGAAGACGTGGAAGAAGGCGACATCTGGCGCATGTGTCAGGTCAAGGACGCCGCGATTCGCGACTGGGTCAAGCTGGCCGTCACGCGTGCCCGCAATTCCGGCATGCCGGTGGTCTTCTGGCTGGACCAGTATCGCCCGCACGAAGCGCAGTTGATCACCAAAGTGAAAATGTACTTGCACGAGCACAACACGGCTGGACTGGAAATCCAGATCATGAGCCAAGTGCGTGCGATGCGTTACACCCTGGAGCGTGTGGTTCGTGGCTTTGACACCATCAGCGCAACGGGCAACATCCTTCGCGACTACTTGACCGACCTGTTCCCGATCATGGAGTTGGGCACATCGGCCAAGATGCTCTCCATCGTGCCTTTGATGGCAGGTGGAGGCATGTACGAAACCGGTGCGGGTGGCTCGGCCCCCAAGCATGTGCAGCAGCTGGTCGAAGAAAACCACCTGCGTTGGGACTCTTTGGGCGAGTTTTTGGCATTGGCCGTTTCGCTGGAAGATCTGGGCATCAAAACCAGCAACAACGCGTCGAAAATCCTGGCCAAAACCCTGGATGCCGCCACTGGGAAATTGCTGGACAACAACAAGAACCCCTCGCCCAAAACGGGCCAGCTGGACAACCGTGGCAGCCAGTTTTATCTGGCCATGTACTGGGCCCAAGAACTGGCGGCACAAACCGACGACCTGGCATTGCAAGCCAAGTTCACCACATTGGCCCAAACCCTGACAGAACAGGAAAAGACCATCGTGGCCGAACTCAATGCAGTGCAAGGCCAGCCTGTAGACATTGGCGGTTATTACTATCCGTCACAAGAAAAGGTCAAGGCCATCATGTGCCCCAGCGCGACCTTCAACGCCGCGCTGGCTTCTGCAGCCTGAACAGACTGCTGATAACACCATCCGCAAAAAAGCCATCCTTCGGGATGGCTTTTTTAATTCAGGTGACTCAATGCGCCACAATCAGGCCACGGTCATGGCCGTTTCAAGAAGGTCCATCTAAGGAAAACCTAACTTCTTGAACACAAGCCCATCGCTAAATTCTGTGCATGGACTGATAGGTTGCGAGAGCCGCATCAATATCTTCGGCCTTGGGTTGTGCCCGCTGTGCGCCTGGCCTCGAACATGACAGGCCTGCGGCCACAAGACCACGCACCAGCGCCTCTTCAAAGGACTGCTGACGGGACAAGGCAGCGGCAAAAACCCCAGAAAAAGTGTCACCTGCGCCCGTTGTATCGATCACCTGGACATTCATGGCCGGCAACATCATGGGCTGCTCACCTGGGCGACACGCGATCAAGCCCTGACCACCCAAAGTGAGCACAACGCTGAATGCAAAGCGCTCCACCAGCGCCTGTACCAAAACACCAGGGTCATCAGCGCTGATGCCCAAGATTTGGGTGGTCATGGTCAGCTCTGGTTGATTGACGATCAGTACATCCAGCGCCTGCAGCAAATCGAGCCCGAGAGGTTTGGCCGGAGCGTTGTTGAGCACCACAGGACAACCGAGTTGTCGCGCACGCAAAGCCAGGGCGGTATTCTGTGAATAATCGGTCTCCATCTGCAGCAGCAGGACATTTGCCTTGGCCAAAACGTCTTCAGGGACATGGTCTGCACGCGCAGCCAGGTTCACGCCGGGTGCCACCACGATCTGGTTTTCACCTTGACCATCCACCACGATGGCGGCACAACCGGTTTGCCCATTCAGCCGCTGTATGTGCGACAAATCGACCCCTGCTTCGATGAGTGCCTGCAAGGCCATTTCTGCCATCGCGTCGTTGCCGACTGCCCCGACCAAGGTGGTCGCCCAACCATCAAGGCGAGCCGCGTGGGCTTGGTTGGCCCCTTTGCCGCCCGGTGAGATTCGGTAGCCTTTACCCATGACGGTCTCGGCGGCTTGGGGTAAGACCTCGGTATCAAAAGCCATGTCGACGTTGATGGAGCCAAAAACCAACAGCATGATCAGAATGATTGTCGAACCGCTTGCAGCACAGCATCGACAACCCTAGGGCCATCCGCCGTCATGGCGATCTCTGTATTGGGCAAGGTGTTTTGTGTGAGGCGCAAATCGCAAACCGTCATGCCACGTGTGAAGCGGCCTTGCAGTTCAATATCAACACGCGCGCTTTGAAAGGTGAACAATTCTGGCCTCAGGAGCCAGGCGGAGGTCACAGGGTCATAAAGCGGCATGGGAACACGGCCATCGGGATGACGAATACGCTGATAGGCGTCAAGATAACCCGCCAAGCACATTGCAAGCTCACCAGGCCAGCTCTGAACCTCCTGGACATGGGCTCGCTCAAGCAGCACCTGACGACAGACATTGAGACCGAACATGCGGCGCTTGAGGCCGGCTTGGTTGAACACCACATCCGCGGCTTCCGGATCCACGTAAATATTGAACTCTGCTGCCGGAGTATGGTTACCCCGCTCAGTAGAGCCGCCCATCAACACCAGTTCATGAATCCGCTCAACCAAAGCTGGCTCAGCTTGCAAGGTGCGTGCAATGTTGGTCAGCGGACCAATGGCCAGCACAGTGACTGGCTCTGGGCTGTTGCGCAAGGCATTGCCAAGGGCCGTCACCGCGTCCAGTCCTTCAGCGGCCACTTGGAGGTCCGGTAAAGGCATTCCAGTGGTTCGCATGCCCTGTGCGCCCAGCACTCGCTCGGCAGTCTCCAGGGGTGCGGACAAAGGGCGGTCGCAACCCGCAAACACGGGCACCTTCAAACGGTAGTGATGACAGATTCGCAGGGTATTGGCCAGGGCGACTGGCAGTGACGCATTGCCGGCGACCACCCCAACGCCCAACCAGCGCAGCCCAGGATGGGACGCCAGCATGAGCATCGTCATCCAGTCGTCAAACCCAGCATCTGTGTCAAGCCAAATTGAACGCACACCCACCTCAATCGCGCAAAGGTGTGACCTTCAAAATCTTCCCCATTTTGATACGGTCCTGCTCAATGAAGCTGCTGAATACGGATGGTGTACCGCCCCCGGGCAAAGCCCCCGCACGCGCTAAAGTTTCGCGCACCGCTTCGGTCTTCAGAATTTCATCGACCTCATGATTGAGCCGCTTGATCGTGGCCGCAGAGGTCTTGGCCGGTGCATAAAGTCCCGCCCAGCTCACCACGCTGAAGTTCTCCATCCCGGGGGTCTCTGCCACTGTCGGGACATCGGGCAACAGTGCCAAGCGCTTGCTGCCAGTCACAGCGAGTGGCTTGAGTGTCTTGGCCTGAATTAAGGGCGTCGCCGAGGCTGCTATCAGCATGCCAAGATCGACTTGCTTGCCAGCCACATCATTGGCGATTTGCCCACCACCTCGGTAGGGGATATGCACCATGTGGAAGCCCGCAGCTTGCTTGATCATCTCGGTGCCCAAATGAGGCAGTGTGCCGATGCCGGATGAAGCATAAGAAAACTTGCCGGGGTTGCGCTTGGCCAGCGCCACCAACTCGCTCAGATTTTTGACGGGCATCGAAGGGTTGGTGACCAACACCATGGGTGCTGTATTCACCAGCACCACAGGTTGCAAATCCTTCAACACATCAAATGTGTAGTAAGGGCCACCAGGCGGAGCATTGGGATTCAGTGGTGAATCTCCTGCCATGAAGAAGGTATAGCCATCGGGAGCAGCTTGGATCGCTCGTTGAAATCCAATACTGCCACCAGCACCGGTCACGTTCTCCACAAGCACTTGCTGTTGTAGACGTTCCGAAAGACGCTGTGCCACCAAACGTGTAGTGCCATCCAGGCTACCGCCTGCACTGAAAGGCACGATGATTTTCAGCGGTTTTGTGGGCCATTCCTGCGCTGTGACAGGTGCCGATGCACTTGCAAGAACCAAAAGACTCAGCCAGGAAAAAATAACATTCGATCGTTTAAGACGTGACATGGCGTTTTTGTAAAGTCAATGAGATAAAAGTTGAAGCGAAGTGCGCAGCCGATCAAAACGAGCGGTCCACTCGATGCGCCATTGCGCACGCGTGGTCTGATCAATCCAGGCACTGTCCAGGCCATTGTGCAGACATAACCGCAAAGCATCGAGATCGAAACCGAAGTCACGAACCATCTTCC
>JBIKQY010000417.1:0-2738 GCA_044349465.1 Limnohabitans sp.
ATCTCGGGCTCCAAGGCTTCGCGGATTTCGGCGCACACGCGCACCAAATCGGCACGAGCAGCCGGCACATCGCGGCGGCAAAAGGTCAATCGCATGCCCGGCTCGAGGTGTTCGGCAATCGCCACGCCTTGACGCAAGGGGTCCAGGCCAATGATGTGGCGCACCCGCACGTCGTTGCCCAGATTGCCCGCACGGCCCACACCAGACTGCCCGGGCGCGCTCAGGCCGACCAAGGTGGAGCGCACCACCGCAATGGCTTTTTGCGGCTCGCTTAGGCTGATGTCCAGATCGGCCAGCATCACATCCAGCGCGGCCTCGCCCGCCAGTTTGAGCACCACATGGCCTTCGGCTTCGGTGATCTCGCGCTCGGGGGCAACCGGTTGGCAGCCTTGCGTCACGCGCGACAGCAGGGCCACATCGGGGGAAAACGCCACCCCACTCAAGCCGCCTTCAAACACACCACCGTGGGCTTGTGCCCCTCCCGCGTCTTCAGCCCGCACCGCAAACTGAACGCTGCGTGTTCGGCTGGCGCTCAGGCCGCCAAACAAATAGCCTTGTTGGGTGCGCTCGGCCATCTCGGCAATCAACTCGGCCAGGTCGGGCGTGTGTGGGTCCGCGTGCACCAAGGCCGCATCGGCCCAACCCGCAGTCAGCGGCGACAAGCCAGAAAAGACCCGGTACTGCTCGGGCGTCAGGTCGCACAGCATGAGCGCCATGGCGGGTTCGTCAAAGTACTCCGCATTGTTCACTGCCACACCAATGCCCACTGTGCCCGCCCAGTCGGGCACCTCCGGCAGCGCCTGGCGCAAGTGGTCGAGCAGGGCTTGCGCATCGGCCGCGTAATGATCGGTGATATAGAGCAAGCCCAAACGGGGCTGGCTGGCGTAATCGGGCAAACCCATCTGGGCGCGCAGCTGCGCCAGCACCAAGCCGGCGGCCATGCGCCACTGCGGGTGAGTGGCGTGGCCACAGGGAAACAGCTTCATGGGCAGATCACTTGGAAGAGGTTTTGCGCGGGGCAGACTTGGCCTTGGCCGCTGTCTTGACCGCCGCTTTGGCGGGTGCTTGGCGTGCCGACTTGGCAGGGGCCTTGGCCGAAGCCTTAGCCGCCTGGGGCTTTTTGGCCACCCCTTTGGCAGCCCCTTTGGCGGGTGCTTTGCCCGCCTTGGCAGGTGCCGCCTGGACACGCGAAGCCTTGGCCGACACACCAGCTTTCATGGCTTCAGCCGCCACGTCTTTGAGGGCCGCAGCCGCAATGCCCTGAAACTGCTGCGTGAGTGCGCCCCACCACTGCATCGGATCCACGGCAGGCTTGGGTGCTGCGGTGTCTGTGGTGGAATCGGACGCGGCTTGTGGTGTGTCTTGAGCGGCTTCGGCGGCGCTGGGCTGTTGAGGCTGCGCAGGCTCAGGGGCAACGGGCGCAGCTGCAGGCTTGGGCGTGAACAAAGAAGGCTTGGGGGCAGCGGGCGTTGCTTCTGGCGCTGCCGAAGAAGGCGAAGAAGACGAAGCGCTCGCATCGGATGGGGCGCTTGGCGGCTTGGCTGTGAAGGCCTTGGCCAAGTCGGCCATGTTCACGTTCATGCTTTGCAGCGTCGTCAAGGTCATTTTTTGCACTTCCATCGCCTGGATGGTGGCCTTGAGCGCCGTGGTGTTTTGCTCCAGCCAGAACAGCACCGACTTGAGCTCCTGAATGCGCTTGTCGATGTCTTCGATGCTCAGTGTGGGCGCCACCCAGCTGGCCATGCCAGGCATGCCCGCAGCCGCAGTTGGCTGGGCTTGTGCGGCGTTTTTGGACAGGTTTTGCAAAAAGTCAAAACCAGGGACGAATTGACCAAAGCCGAAGGCGGAAGGGTCGCTCATGGCAGTTCCTTAAAAAAGTGTTCTGCAAAGCTTACCTGAAGACGCTTTCAAATACCCCGTGTGAAAAGATGCGCGTCACATCCCCCCAAGCTATTGCCGCCGAAGACTCAAAAAGTCTGATCGGCCGTGAACGTGACCCGGTGCAGTTTGCGGTGCTGTGGGTAAAAGTCGGCCACGGCGTAGTGTTGGGTCGAACGGTTGTCCCACACGGCCAACGAGTGGGGCTGCCAGCAAAACCGGGCTTGCACTTCGGGCGCTGTGATCAGCCCAAACAACTGCGCCAGCAATGCATCGCTTTGAACGCGTGGCAGACCATGGATGTGGGTGGTGAAGGTGGGGTTGACATACAAAATCTTTTTGCCCGTGATGGGGTGCACGCGCACCACCGGGTGCGTCACGGGCGGGTATTTGGCGCGAGCGGCTTGCAGTTGGTCACCGCTGGCATCTTGGCGCAGCAGGTACTCGGTCCAGCCGGTGACCTCCCAGGTGTGCATGGCACTGAGCGTTTCCAGATAGGCTTGGAAATCTTTGGGCAAAGCGGCATAGGACGTGGTCATACTGGCCCAGACGGTGTCGCCGCCGCTGGCCGGAATGACCTGCGCATACAAACTGGTGCCTGTGGGTGGATTCGCCTGCCAAGTGATGTCGGCGTGCCAGTTGTTGTTGGCTGCGGGGCGCTCGGCTGTGCTTTCCAGAACCTCTACCTCGGGTTGGCTTTCCACCCGGGGGAAAAAGGCCTTGACCTCATTGACCTGGCCAAAGATGCGGGTGAAGGCCACCTGCTGTGCAGGCGTGAGCGTTTGATCCCGAAAAAAGATCACTTCAAACTGGGCCAAGGCCGCTCTCAGCTCAGTTTGAGCCAACTCGCTCAATGGCTG
>JBIKQY010000450.1:0-2735 GCA_044349465.1 Limnohabitans sp.
ATCTGCGAAAACGAATACGGCATCACCCGAGAGGAGTGGCAGTTTGTGGCGATGTTGGCCGAACTCGGGGGCATGTCACCTTCGGCTTTGGCAGCCCGCACCACGGTGGACCGATCGCAAGCCTCCAAAACCTTGCGCGGCCTGATGACCAAGGGTTTGGTGGACCGCCAGCCCGTGCCCGGGGACGGCCGCAAGGCCAGGGTTCAACTGACGGAGGCCGGCATGCAGTTGTACCGGCAAATCTTTCCCCGCGTGGTTCAGGTGCACAACGAGGTCATGCAAGACCTGAGCACCGACGAGCGTGTAGCGCTGGCCCAGGCCATGCACAGCCTGCGCGCGCGCGCATTGGCCGTGGCCCAAAGACACAAGCCCGAAGGAGCCACCGGACGCAGGCTGGGTGGCAGCCGCGCCCATTGGAAATCAACGCCCTTGGCCGATTAAGCCCGCAAGTCCGCGCGGATCAGGTCAGCGGCTTTTTCGGCCAGCATGATGATGGGCGCGTTGGTGTTGCCTGACACGATGCGCGGCATGACCGCGCCATCCACCACACGCAGACCTTGCACACCGTGCACCCGCAGCCGGGCATCGACCACCGCCATCGGGTCGCTTTCCGGGCCCATGGCGCAGGTGCCCACCGGGTGAAAAATGCTGCCCGCGCGGCGGCGCACCCAATCGAGCAGATCGGCATCACTTTGGGTTGGTGCGCCGGGTTCATGCTCTTGCACGATGATGTCGGACAGCGGTGACTGGCTGGCGATTTCGCGCATTTTGCGCACCATCTGCACGGCCAGCCGTTGGTCGTTGTCGGCGCTCAGGTAATTGGCCTGGATCTCGGGAGCGGCCAGGGGGTCGGCGCTGCGAAGCTGGATTCGCCCCCGACTTTCGGGCCGCAAAATGCAGGCCGACAGGGTGATGCCCGGAAAGGGGTGAGGCGGTTGGTGGGGGCGGTCAAAGCTGACCAGGCCGAAATGGATCTGCACATTGGGCCAGTGGGGCTGCGGGGCATTGTCCACTGACAAAAACGCGCCAGCCCGGTAAACCCCGGTGGCCAGAGACCCCGTGCGGGTGAGTTGGTAACGCAAAAAGTCGCGGGCACTGCGCCAACGGCTGTTGGCCACATCGTTGAGGGTCTCCACCCCTTGGCAGCGAAAGGACGGGCGCACTTGCAAATGGTCTTGCAGGTTCTCGCCCACGCCCGGCAAATCGACGACCGGTGCAATTTGATGCTTGGCCAGCAAGGCGCTTGGGCCAATGCCGGACAGCTGCAAGAGTTGCGGTGACTGGATGGCACCTGCGCAAAGCACCACTTCCTGCCGGGCATGCAGGCTGTGGCTGTGCCCGTTTTGCAACCAGCTCACGCCTTGTGCCCGTGTGCCTTGCATCAGGATTCGGGTGACCTGCGCGCCGCTGATGACCTGCAAGTTAGGGCGTTGCATGGCGCGCCGCAAATAAGCCCGCTCGGTGCTCATGCGTTGGCCATGGCGCGTGTTCATGCGAAAGTAGCCCGCACCCGAGTTGTCACCGCCATTGAAGTCGGCCGTCGGCGGGATGCCGCATCGCGCAGCGGCGGCAACAAACGCATCGGACAAGGGATCATGGGGCACTTCAGAAACCCACAAAGGCCCCTCTTGGCCATCACCGGGATTGGGACGGTCGGTGTTCATGGCGCGCTGGAAATAGGGCAACACATCGGCCCAGGACCAGCCCGGGTTGCCCAAGTCTTGCCAACGGTCATAGTCCAGTTGGTGGCCGCGCAAATACAGCATGCCGTTGATCAGGCTGGAGCCCCCCGGGCCCTTGCCCCGGGGCCAGGGCAAGCGCCGATCGGCCATGCCGGCTTCGGGTTGTGTTTCAAATTGCCAGTCGTGAGCCGGGTTGCCAACGGTTTTGAAGTAGCCGATGGGAATGCTCAGCCATGGGTATTTGGAGGGCGTGCCGGCTTCGATCAAAGTGACTTGCAGGTTCGAGTCTTCGCTCAGCCGGGCAGCCAAGGTACAGCCAGCCGAGCCAGCCCCGACAATGACGATGTCGCACGAAGTGTCCGTGGTGCGCATTCAATCGGCCTTGATCTGGGCAGCGCGTCCGATGCGTTGCCACTTTTCGGTCTCAGCGGCAATCACGGCACCAAACTGACCGCCGCTCATGGGCTCGGTCTCCAGTGCCAAGGCTCCCAGGCGTTCGCGCACTTCGGGCAGATTCAAGGCTTTGTTCAGTTCGGTGTTCAGGCGCTCCACCACTTCCTTGGGGGTCCCGACCTTGACCATCATCCCGTCGAAGGAACGCAGCACGAAGTCAGCAAAACCTTGCTCGGCCATGGTGGGCACCTCTTTGAGGGCAGGCAAGCGTTTGGCACCTGTGACGGCCATGGCTTTGAGTTTGCCGCCTTGTATTTGCGGGATGGCGGCTGAGGCCGTCAAAAACATGAAGTTGGTGCGGTCGGCGATCAGGTCTCCAATGGCCATGCCAAATTGGTTGTAAGGCACATGGGTGGTCACGGACCCGGTTTGTTGCTTGAACAGTTCGCCGGCCAGATGCGCGGGCGTGCCGTTGCCCCCGGAAGCAAAACTCAAAGTGCCAGGTTTGGCCTTGGCCGTTTGAACAATGTCCGTGGGGCCTTTCAGCGTGCTGGTGATCGGGGCCACCAGCACGTTGTAACTCCAGGCCATGTGACCCACCGGTTCAAGCTGGTTGAACTGGATGGACTGCGCCGGAAACAGCAGCGGTGCCACCAGGGA
>JBIKQY010000068.1:0-9514 GCA_044349465.1 Limnohabitans sp.
GCCTGCCCTTTGACGTGACCCGCGCCTACGACGAAGCCAGTGGCATCAAGAACCCCCGCATCTGGACCGCCGAGCGGGACATGGAGATGTGGAAGGCGCTGCAAAGCTGAGCCCTGCTGCGGCTGCGTTTATGGCTCCGACCCGATGACGTTGAAACATCAATGAACTTGGGTCATCCCGGGCGTAGACCCGGGATCCATTGCGGACCACAGCCCTTGACAAATACCCGCTGCGTGCAGTGGATCCCGGCTCAAGGCCGGGATGACAGAACGGGTTTTTGTGGGCGCTGTCCGGCAAATCAGATACTGAGGTGCCGCGCTGAGTGTTGGCGTATCAAGAAGGGCATCAGGGCCGGTTCAGGTCCAGCAGATCCCGCTCATAGGCGCGCAAGCGCCGCGCTGCGCGCCCGCGTTGCTCGGGGGTGGTGGTGTTGTGCAGCTGGGCCAGGTTCTCACAAGCGCGTTGCGACAAGGTTTGCACCACGGCGCGTTGCCCGGCATCGGGTGGCTGCAGCCAGCGCTTCCACACGCCCCACAACTGGGCTTCGGCCTGCGCCTGCGTCATGTTGCTTTGCGTGATGCGCTGCAGCGTCGACAGCAAATCCTGCTGGCGGCGCTGGCGGTCACGCCGACCCCATTCGGCCGTCCAGGGGGACTGCGCCAATTGCGTCTTGATCAGGGCGGTTTGTGTCGCGGTCAACTCGCCATAAAACGAGTTGTAGCGGCCCAGGGCCTTGTCCAGGCGGCGCTCCATGCGGGCGTCGGTGTCGCCCTGGAGCCATTCCTTTTCCCACTCTTCGTTTTGCTGCTCCCAGTGCCTGGCCATGTGGCTGAGCTGGCGTGGCCCCAGCGCCATGGCCACGGGGGCGGCCTGCGTGACCGCCTGGCGCATCAGGGTGTCGAGTCGGGCTTGCACCTCATCGATCACGCGGCACAGCTGCTCGGGCTGCACGGGCCCTGCGCTCAGCTCGGCAGTGCGTTGCAGCAGCGCAGCATAGCCAGGCAGCTCTTCGCGGCGGTGCCATTGGTAGAGCTTGTCAATCGCCTCCTTGGCCGCAGGTGTCTGGTTGCCGCTGAACGAGACCGTGCTGTCGAGCCACCAATAAGACAGGTTGGGCAACTGCTGGTAACCGAGCTTGATGGCGCTGCAAGCTGGCAACAAAAGCAGGGCCGCCAAGGCCAAGAGGATGCGGATCATTACAGGCCTTCGGCTTGCATCGACCAGCCAACCAGGTACCCCATGGGGGTGTTGGAGACCCTGTCGTTGTCGCGAACCCGTACCGTCCAATCACCCCTGAGGCCGCTAAAAGGCTGCAAACCGCTGGCGGGCAGCGACACGGTGAACAAGCGGCCGCTGATCAAACAGCTGGCACCTTGGCTTGCCCTCTGGAGGTCCAGGTCCAAGCTGCTTTGGTTGGGCAAGATCAGCTGGGCACTCAATTCACCCATTTGGGGGTGGTCAATGCACAGGCTCAAGCTGGCCGCGAGAGCTTGCTCCATCGCACAGGCGGTGAACTGTCTGGGGACCGCTTGGGCCACAGAGTTGATGCTGTAACCACCGCTCAAGCCATCGGCATGTTTGAGAGGCAGCGCACATTGGCTGACCACGCCTGAAGGCCTTGCCGGATCCGAGCCGCCACAGCCAGCAAGGAACAAGCTGCCAGCCAAGGCGGCGAACAAAAGTCCAAATCGAATTTGACACATGGAGGAAATGCCCTTTTTGGCGAATCATAGGCCCGATCTGGGGCAGCGATAATTTAACCACGCGCGAAGACCGCCCCCCATCTGTGGCCAAACGAGAAAGTGTGCTCCCCATGACCGCCCCCATATTCCCCATCGACGTTGTCATCATGGCCGCCGGCAAAGGCACCCGCATGAAAAGCCGCCTGCCCAAGGTGCTGCAGCGCCTGGCCGGGGTGCCGCTGGTGCAGCATGTGCTGAACACGGCGGCGCAGCTGAACGCCCGTTCAGCCGTGGTGATTACGGGCCACGGGGCCGACCAGGTTGAGCCGCTGTTGCTGGCCCCGGGCCAGGCGCTCACGGTGCAATGCGTGCGCCAGGAGCCGCAGCTGGGCACGGGCCACGCCGTGCAGCAGGCCGTGCCCGCGCTGGCCGACGATGGGGTGGTGGTGGTTTTGTCGGGCGATGTGCCGCTGACCCGGGCCGACACCCTGCAGGCGCTGATCGCCCAATGCGGTGGAAACAAGCTGGCGCTGCTCACCATCGACTTTGCCGACCCCACGGGTTACGGCCGCATCGTGCGCGAGGGTGATGCCGTCAAGGCCATCGTCGAACACAAAGACGCCAGCGACGCGCAGCGCGCCATCCGCGAGGTGTACAGCGGCATCATGGCCGTGCCCGCGCGTCTGCTCAAAGCCTGGCTGGCCCGGCTGGACAACCAGAACGCCCAAGGCGAGTACTACCTGACCGACGTGGTCAAGTTCGCTGTGGCCGATGGCGTGCCCGTGGTGGCGCACAAGATTGCCGACGCGCTGCAAGTGGCGGGCATCAACAGCCCGGTGCAACTGGCTGAGTTGGAGTGCGCGCACCAACATCGCCTAGCGATCCAATTCATGGAGCAAGGCGTGCGATTGAAAGACCCGGCCCGTTTTGATGTGCGTGGCCAGCTGGTCTGTGCCCAAGACGTCGAGATCGATGTGAACTGCATTTTTGAGGGCGAAGTTTCCTTGGGTGAAGGCGTCAAAATCGGTGCCAACTGCGTGATTGCCAACTGCACCATCGCTGCTGGCGCGGTGATTCACCCCTTCACCCACATCGACGGCGAAAAACTCGGTGTGTCGGTGGGCGAGGGCGCGCTGATTGGCCCCTTTGCCCGTCTGCGCCCTGGCGCGCAACTGGGCGCTGAGGTGCACATCGGCAACTTCGTGGAAGTGAAAAACTCTACCCTGGCTGCAGGTGCCAAAGCCAACCACCTGGCCTATCTGGGCGACGCCACCGTGGGCGAGCGTGTCAACTACGGCGCGGGCAGCATCACCGCCAATTACGACGGGGCCAACAAGCACCGCACCGTGATCGAGGCCGATGTGCACATCGGCAGCAACTGCGTGTTGGTCGCACCCGTCACCATTGGCGCGGGCGGCACCGTGGGCGGCGGCTCCACCATCACCAAGAGCACCGAGCCAGGGGCCTTGAGCGTGGCGCGCGGCAAGCAAGTCAGCATCGCGAACTGGGCGCGGCCACAGAAAAAGCCCAAAGCCTGAGCTGGCCTGTTCAGCGCGGTGTGTCGGACTTTTTCAGGGCAGCCCAGGCCATGCGGTCCACCCAACTCGGGGCGAGTAACTTAAGCCAGCGGCCCACATGCCCGGTTGGGCTCATGAGCACATCGCGCTGACGTCGCTCGGTGCCTTGCAAGATTTTCTGCACGCACACCTCGACGGGCATGGCTTTGTCTTCGCTCAGGCCGCTGGAGCCTGCAGGCTGGCCCAGGGCATTGAAGCCTCGGCGGCGGATGTCGGTGTCCACCACCCCGGGGTAGGCAATCGTCACTGACACCCCATCGCTCAGCAATTCGGTGCGCAGCGCCTCCATGAAGCCATTCATCGCAAATTTGCTGGTGCAGTAAGCCGTGCGACCCGGCACACCCACCAAGCCCGCCAGCGACGAGACCGCCACCAACCTGCCGCATGAGGCTTTGAGGTGCGGCAGGGCCGCATGTGTGCACCAGATGGTTCCCCACAGGTTGACCCGCATGAGCTCTTCGTACCAATCCAGATGGGCTGCATCCACATCTTGCAGCAAGGCATGTGCAGAAATACCAGCGTTGTTGATCAGCGTGTCGATCCGGCCAAATTGCTGCACGGTCTGTGCGATCAGGGCTTCGCAGTCTGCGCGCACGCTGACGTCAGTGGGCGCACACAACACCTGCGCACCGTGCTGGCGACAGGCAGCGGCCACCGCGTCGAGCTTGGCCACCTGGCGGGCCGCCAGCACCAGCGCCACGGCGGCACCTTTTGTGCGGGCCAGCTGGTCGGCCATTTCGGCCCCAATGCCTTCAGATGCGCCCGTGATGATGATCACATTCATGCCAGTTCTCCTTGTGGTGGGCTTGACGAAGATCGGCACGCCCGGCTTGCCCGGGGATTCTTTCACACCCGTGGTGTTCAACCGTAACGCTTACGGCAGCACTGGCCAGGTCGTCGTGAACTTGGCGCGCTTGGTCGCAAAAAACGCTTTCACGTTTCGCACATTGGCGTCTTGGGTGAAGAGCGTCTGGCTGATCGCCAAGTAGTGCGGCATGTCGCGGGCCTGCACCACCAGCATGAAGTCGGGGCCGGGCGACACGCGCCAGCACTGCTGCACTGCGTCGTGCGTCACGGCGCGGGCTTCGAAGGCGTCCAGGTGTTCGCTGCCTTGCCGGTCCAGAGAGACTTCGACCAAGGCGCTCAAGCCGTGACCCATGCTTGCGGCCAGTTTGTCGGTGCTCAGCACCGCCACCTGCCGCTCAATCCAGCCGCCCTCGGTCAGCCGTTTGACGCGGCGCAGGCAAGTGGGGGGCGACACGTTCACCCGCTCGGCCAGTGCCACATTGCTGATGCTGGCATCGCGTTGCAGGGCGTCGAGCAGTTGCAGGTCGATGGTGTCGAGTAAATTTTGTTCCATTTACAAGAGATTAATCTAATATTGTTTCAACTGTCAATTGCAGTGAAATTAAAGTCAAATAGATGGTAAATATTGAACTGAAATTTCTTTTGTTAAAGCCTAACATCGCTCCAGTTTGATCCAAACACCTCATTCAGGAGCTTCAACATGTGTGGCATCGTCGGCGCCGTTTCTTCCCGCAACATCGTTCCCATCCTCGTGCAAGGCTTGCAACGGCTCGAATACCGGGGCTATGACTCCTGCGGCGTGGCCGTGCACGCGGCCAGCCTGAGCGGTGGCACGGGTGGCCTGCAGCGCGCCCGCAGCACCTCGCGTGTGGCCGAGCTGATGGACCAAGTCACGGCCGATCACATCGAAGGCGGCACCGGTATCGCCCACACCCGCTGGGCCACACACGGCGCGCCTGCCGTGCACAACGCGCACCCCCACTTCAGCCACGGCACGGGCGCTGCCGACACCAAGCCCGGCAAGGTGGCGTTGGTGCACAACGGCATCATCGAAAACCACGAAGAACTGCGCGCCGCCCTGCAAGCCAAGGGCTATGTGTTTTTGAGCCAGACCGACACCGAAGTCATCGCCCATTTGGTGGACAGCGTGTACGACGGCGATATTTTTGAAGCCGTCAAAACCGCCATCCGGCAGCTGCATGGCGCGTATGCCATTGCCGTGTTCCACAAGGACGAGCCACAGCGCGTGATCGGTGCGCGTGCAGGCTCGCCCCTCATCCTGGGCGTGGGCCAGGGCGAAACATTCCTGGCCAGCGACGCGATGGCATTGGCCGGCGTGACCGACCAAATCGTGTACCTAGAAGAGGGCGATGTGGTCGACATTCAGCTGGGCAAATACTGGGTGGTGGACCGTGACCACAAGGCCGTGACCCGCGCTGTGAAAACCGTGCACGCGCACAGCGGCGCGGCCGAGCTGGGGCCCTATCGCCACTACATGCAAAAGGAAATCTTCGAGCAGCCCCGCGCCATTGCCGACACGCTCGAAGGCGTGGAGGGCATCACGCCCGAGCTGTTTGGCGATGGCGCGTATTCCACCTTCAAGGGGATTGACAACGTGTTGATACTGGCCTGCGGCACCAGCTACTACAGCGGCTGCGTGGCCAAGTACTGGATCGAAGCGATCGCCAAAGTGCCCTGCCAAGTTGAGATCGCCAGCGAATACCGCTACCGCGAATCGGTGCCCAACCCCAACACGCTCATCGTCACCATCACCCAAAGCGGTGAGACCGCTGACACACTGGCCGCGCTGCGTCATGCTCAGAGCTTGGGCATGACGCACACGCTGACCATTTGCAACGTGTCCACCAGCGCCATGGTGCGCGAGTGCAAACACGCCTACGTGACCCGCGCCGGGGTCGAGATCGGTGTGGCATCGACCAAGGCCTTCACCACCCAGTTGGCCGGGCTGTTCTTGCTGACCTTGGCGCTGGCGCAGACCAAAGGCCGGTTGACTGAGGAAGAAGAAGCCGCACACATCAAAGCCATGCGCCATCTGCCCGCAGCCCTGCAAGCCGTGCTGGCGCTGGAGCCGCAAATCATCGCCTGGTCAGAAGAATTTGCCAGCAAAGAAAACGCGCTGTTCTTGGGCCGGGGCACGCACTACCCCATCGCATTGGAAGGCGCGCTCAAGCTCAAAGAGATCACCTACATCCACGCCGAAGCCTATGCCGCAGGCGAGCTGAAACACGGCCCCTTGGCCCTGGTGACGAGCGCCATGCCTGTGGTCACCGTGGCCCCCAACGACCAGCTGCTCGAAAAGCTCAAGAGCAACATGCAAGAGGTGCGTGCCCGTGGCGGTGTGCTGTATGTGCTGGCCGATGGCGATACGAAGATCGAAAGCAGTGAAGGCGTGAACGTGATTCGCATGCCCGAACACTACGGCGTGCTCTCGCCCATCTTGCACGTTGTGCCATTGCAGCTGCTGAGTTATCACACGGCGTGTGCGCGGGGGACGGATGTGGACAAGCCACGGAACTTAGCCAAGAGTGTGACCGTTGAGTGATTTCGAAGTCCTGTCTTCTCGCGTGCATGGTCGAGGTGTGTTCGCCACACGCCACTTGGCCGCAGGCGAGCGGCTGATCGAGTACGTTGGCGAAATCATCAGCATGGCCGAGGCCATTGCCCGCCATCCGCACGACGTGCAACACCCCGACCACACTTTTTACTTTCACCTGGACAATGGCCTGGTGATCGATGCGCTGCATGGGGGCAACGCCTCCAAGTGGATCAACCACTCGTGTCGCCCCAATTGCGTGCCCGATGAAGTGCGGGGCCGCATCTTCATCTTGACGCGCAGGCCTGTGTTCAAGGGGGAGGAGCTGACGTTTGACTACGAGCTGGTCAGCGACGAGCCCATGAGCGCAGCCCTGAAGGCCCGCTATGCCTGCCGTTGCGGGGCGAAAAAGTGCCGGGGCACGATGCTGGCGTTGGGCTGAATGGGTGGGCTTGATCCGCCTGCTTCAGGAAAAACTCAAAACCCTTGGCGTTTTTGATCGCGCAGCATGAACAGGTAAAGGCTTTCCACCTTATCGCGCGCCCAGGGCGTTTTGCGTAAAAACTTCAGGCTGGAGCCCACGCTGGGCTCGTGCGTGAAGCAGCGAATGGGGATGCGTTGCCCCAGATCGTCCCAGCCATAAAAGTCGGCCAAGTGGGTGACGATGGTCTCGAGCGTGAGGCCGTGCAGCGGGTTGCGCGGCTGGGCTCCCCGCGCAATAGGCGCAGGTTCGTTCTGGGGTTCGGTTGGCGTGGGCACAGAGGGTTTGTCATCGACTTGCATGGTCTGATTGTCCATGCAAAACAGGCGTCCCCCCATGTGCCGTGCCCGACAGGCACAGGCCGCGAGCTCAGTGGCGGCGTTCGCGCATCAACCAGGTGGCGACCACGCCAGTGAGCAAGCCCACGCCAGCGGCCACCGCCATCGATTTGAAGGGGGCTTGTTGAATGCAGTGTTCGGCCGTGGTGGTGGCTTTGCGCGCTTGGTCTTCGATTTTGTGTTTGACCTCCAGCGCGGCTTCCTGGCCGTGATGCGCCAGGTTGTGCAGGCGCTCATTGACCTGATGGGCCATCTGACTGAGCACGGGTTGGGTTTGCGCCGCCGCCGTGTGCAGGCTTTTCGAGAGGTCGTCGCTCAAGGCGGCGATGGTTTCTGTGGGATGGGAGGTGCTCGACATGGTGTGGCCTTTCCTGTGGGTTGATCAAAATGAGGGAGCCGCCAATTTAGTGACCCAGCGTCCAGGCGTCAGTGAGGCAGCGCACGGCATGGTTTGTCTGTGGGCCCAGGGTGCATGTGTGGGCTGCATGTGTGGGCGCAATCGTGCGCTTGCACACAGACCCCCACGCACGCAGGCTCTAGGCTGGGGTTTTGCCCAATGTGTGTGCACCCATGAGCTGTGTGGAGTTGGCGTCTGTAGATTTGCGCCTGAAGGTGGACCCTGCGTCTTTGGGCTTTGAGGACACCTCGTCCCTGGTGGGATCGCCCCTGCCCTGGATCGGGCAAGCGCGGGCCGAGGCGGCGGCCCGTTTTGGCATGCAAATGGACCAGCGTGATTACAACCTGTTTGTGCTGGGCGAGGTGGGCAGCGGCCGCAGGACGCTGCTCAGTCAGATGATGCGCGAGCTGGCAGCGAGTCGGCCAGTGCCCCCCGATCTGTGTTTTTTGAACAACTTTGACGAAGCCGATCACCCATTGGCCTTGCGCGTGCCGGCAGGGCAGGGCCGTGTCTTGCGCCAGCAGATGGCGCAGTGGGTCAAGGACTTACAGACCGAGTTACCCAAGCGTTTGCAGCAAGACGATTTTCTGGCCGAACGCCAACGCATTGAGCAAGCGGGCAAGGCCGAGGTGGATGCCGCTTACGTCACGCTGAGCGCTTATGCCGAGGCCCATCACTTTGCCCTGATGCGCGACCAAGGTCACATGGTCTTCACCCTCAAGGACGCGCAGGGCGAGCCAGTGACAGCAGGCCAGGCGCTGCTGCTCAGCCGTGAAAAACGCGCCGAGATGGACGCGGCCGAAGAGGCTTTGCGCAGCGAAATCGGTCGCTACTTGGACAAGACCCGGGCGCTTGAGCGGGTGATGGCCGAGAGCCTGACGGCCTTGCGCAGGCAAACCCTCAAACCCTTGCTGGACCAAGGCCTAGCGCGGGTTCGCCAGCAAATGAACCTGCCCCCGGAGGCGGCCGACAAGCTGGCCGCTTACAGCCAGCTGGCGCAGCAGTGCGTGCTGGACAACCTGGCTTTGTTTGAGCCCGGCAAGGAAGAGGCGGTGCGCCAGGAGGCGCTGCAGGCATGGCTGACGCTGTTTCGTGTGAATGTGGCGGTGGACAACCACACCTGCACCGGGGCTCCGGTGATCGTGGAGGACAACCCGCTGTACCGGAATTTGTTTGGCAGCATCGAGTACGAGTCCGATGGCAACGATCTGGTGACCGATTTCGACCAGATCCGCGCGGGCAGTTTGTTGCGTGCGCACGGTGGTTTTTTGATGCTGCACTTGCGCGACTTGCTGACCGACCCGCCCGTGTGGGAAAAGTTGGGCCGTTTTTTGCGCAGCGGACGTTTGCAGATCGAGGAGCCAGGCATGGCGCACCAACCCATGGCCGCTGTGTCGCTCACGCCCGAGGCGGTGGATGTGGATGTGAAGCTGGTGCTGATCGCCGCGGTGGATGCGTATTACGAGGTGCAGGAAATCGATCCGGAGTTTGCCCGGCGTTTTCGCTGCAAGGTGGACTTTGCCGAGAGCTTCAAGGCCACAGCGCAGACCGTGCAGGCGAGCGCGGTGTTTGTGGCCCACACCTGCGAGCGGCTGGGTTTGCTGCATTTTTCTGCGGCGGCGGTGGCACTCGTCATCGAGGACAGCCACCGCCTGACAGGCGACCAGACGCGCCAAAG
>JBIKQY010000418.1:0-2730 GCA_044349465.1 Limnohabitans sp.
ACGGCTACATTGCTTGGAATAGGAGTCCCCCCATGAACGATCTGAAATGCTTTTCCCTCTCGACTGAAAATCACATCGCCCACCTGGTGATGAACCGCCCCGAGGCGATGAACACCATGCACCCGACTTTTTGGCGCGAGCTGCACGAGGTGCTGACCGACATCCACAAAGCGGGCACCGCCCGTGCGCTGGTGATCTCCAGCACCGGCAAACACTTCAGCGCAGGCATGGACCTGCAGACCTTTGGCAGCGCCATCCAGATGGACGACACCAGCGCCGAGGGCCGCTCGGCGGTGTACGACCTGCTGACCGACATGCAGCACACCTTCACCCTGCTCGAAGAACTGCGCATCCCGGTCATTGCCGCCATCCACGGCGGTTGCATTGGTGGCGCGGTGGACATGGTGACCGCCTGCTGCATGCGCTATGCCTCGGCCGATGCGTTCTTCTGCATCCAAGAAATCAACATCGGCATGGTGGCCGACGTGGGCACGCTGCAGCGCCTGCCCAAACTGCTGCCCATGGCGCTCGTCAAAGAGCTGGCCTACACCGGCCGACGTCTCAGCGCCGACAAAGCGCTGACCCATGGCCTGGTGAACGAGGTGCTGCCCACGCACGAAGCCACCGTGGCCGCCGCCCTGCAAGCGGCCAAAGAAATCGCCAGCAAACCGCCCGTGGCCATCTGGGGCACCAAGCAAGTGCTGCACTACGCCCGCGACCACAGCACCGAAGACAGCCTGCGCCACATGGGGTGGCTGCAAGGCGCGATCTGGAGCAACGCCAACGTGCGCGAGGCCATCAGCGCCATGCAACAAAAACGCGAAGCCAACTTCGCGCCGCTGCCGCCGCTCAAGGGTTTTCGGGAATTTGGCTGAGGCGAGTTGGGCCACAAAGCGAGAACACCACCCGCCATGCCCATGACCATTGCACCCGACGATCCCGCTCGGCCAGATGTGTATGCGCTGCTCGATGAGCACCTGCGCCACATGCATGAACTTTCACCGCCTGAAAGCGTGCATGCGCTCGATGTGGACCAACTCAAGAGGCCCGAAATCACCTTCTGGTCCGCTCGTGATGGCGATCAGCTTTTGGGATGTGGTGCCCTCAAGGAACTGTCCCTTGATCATGGCGAGATCAAATCCATGAGAACCCCAAACGTGAATCGGCGTCAGGGCGCGGGTCGTGCCATTCTGAATCACATCATCAGCGAAGCCATCGTGCGTGGCTACCAACGACTGAGCCTGGAAACCGGGCCAGCCAGCACATTTGCGCCAGCGCACAAACTGTATAAGAGTGCAGGATTTCGGCCCTGCGGCCCCTTTGGCGACTACCAACTTGACCCCCATAGCGTCTTCATGACCATGGACCTCCAAAGTCCTGAGGCAGCTTGACTTCACGTCACTCACGCCCGCATTAAGGCTCTAAAAAAACTCACGCACAGGGAAGCGACAAACCACATGGCCATCTACACCGCCGAAATTCTGTGGGCTCGATCTGATCAGAAGTTCACCGACAACCGCTACAGTCGCCAGCACACCCTGCGCTTCGACAGCGGCATTGAAATTGCGGGCTCTTCATCCCCTCACGTTGTTCCACTGCCCTACTCCGTGGTCGATGCCGTAGACCCCGAAGAGGCCTTCGTCGCATCACTGTCCAGCTGCCACATGCTTTGGTTTTTATCCTTTGCAGTCAAACATGGTTTTGTGGTCGACACCTACCATGACGCAGCAGAGGGCGTGATGGGCAAAAGCCCAGAAGGCAAGCTCATGATGACCACCGTCACGCTTCGCCCCGAGGTCAAATTTTCTGGGGACAAACTACCGACCAGCGCTCAGCTGCATGAGATGCATCACTTGGCGCACGACGAATGCTTCATCGCCAACTCTGTCAAGACAGACGTGCGTTGCGAGCCAAGGCAAGTGGCTCACTGAAGCCCAATGGCTTCTGAAACAGAAACCGCTGTATCAAAGCATCGACTCCACAGGGTGCCGGTTGGCTTGCCCGCGTGGCGCAACGACCAGGTCAGTTCGGGCCTGGTCAGACAGCAGCAGTTCTTTTAAGGAAAGCCGCCCAGCCGACTGCAACCGCCGCCACTCTTGAACAGACACCAACACGGCCGCTTCGGTGCCGCGCCGCGTGACCATTTGGGGCCCTTCGAGCAGGCAAGCATTCAAAAACTCACTGAACCGCGCTTTCGCGTCTTGTACTGGCCATGTCCGCATCTCTTACCCTCTTCAACTGGTCAACTGGTCAACTGTCTAATCTGACCGCAATTCCCAGGTCTGTCAAACAGAATCCCTGATGCCCCCGTTGAACGCTGGCACACTCGAAACTCAACGAACTGCATCCCCCATGAAAATCTTCCACAACACCCACCACGCCGAGCACGCAGGCCGCCAGGAAATGTTCCGGGGCCGCTTGGTCGATTGTCACGAAGTGCCCGACCGTTTGCGCTATGTGCTGGATGAATTGCAGCGCCGCCCGGTGGGGCAGTTGCTGACACCCGATGCAGCGCTGAATGTGGATGCCGCCATGGCCCGCGTGCATGCGCCGGACTATTTGGCATTTCTGGCTCGGGCGTGGGACGACTGGGTGGCACTGGACCCGTCCAATGCCGAGCGCGACGCCCTGCCCTCGGTCTGGCCGCTGGCCTCCAAGCACGGCTTTCGCACCGACGCGCCGCCGCTCAACTTTGCGGCGCGACTGGGGCAGTACGCGTTTGACTCGGGC
>JBIKQY010000419.1:0-2729 GCA_044349465.1 Limnohabitans sp.
GAGGGCTGGAACTGGCGGCAAGTCCGCCAGGCCTTGGCCAAGGCCGAGCACCTCAAATCCGACAGCCGGGCGTTGGACGACGACGCCTTGATGGCGAAACTGGGCCGTTCCGGCATGGCCCCGGAAGGGCGCTTTTATCCGGACACCTATTCCTATGCCAAGGGCTCCAGCGACTTGGCGGTTCTGACGCGGGCCATGAACGCCATGGACAAGCATGTGCAGCAGGCTTGGGGGGCCCGTCAGTCGGGTGTGTCGCTCAAGTCGCCCGAAGAGGTCCTGATTTTGGCGAGCATTGTGGAAAAAGAAACCGGCAAAGGCGAAGATCGCGCCCTGATTTCGGGGGTGTTCAACAATCGGCTGCGCATTGGCATGCGTTTGCAGACCGATCCGACGGTGATTTATGGCTTGGGCGAGGCCTTTGACGGCAACTTGCGCCGCATTCACTTGCAGACCGACAACCCCTGGAACACCTACACCCGGGGCGGCTTGCCGCCCACACCGATTGCCATGCCCGGCAAGGCGGCTTTGTGGGCGGCGGTGCAACCCGCCAAGACGCAGGCGCTTTACTTTGTCGCCAAAGGCGATGGCAGCAGCCACTTCAGCGCCACGCTCGACGAGCACAACAGGGCTGTCAACCGTTATCAGCGCGGCATTCAAACGGCCAAGGATTGAGGGGGGGCGAGAGCCTGCGACAATCGGGTTTTCCCCTTTTTACACACCATGACACGCGGTTTGTTCATCAGTTTTGAAGGCATTGACGGTGCGGGCAAGTCCACGCACATCGATCGCGTGGCCCAACTGTTCCGCCAAGCGGGCAGGGCGGTTGTGCTCACACGCGAACCTGGCGGCACCCCCTTGTCTGAAAAACTGCGCGAGTTGGTGCTGCACGAACCCATGGACGCGCTGACCGAGGCGCTGTTGATGTTCGCGGCGCGCCGTGAGCACTTGGTGCAGGTGATTGAGCCTGCATTGGCTCGTGGCGATGTGGTTTTGTGCGATCGTTTTACCGACGCCACTTTTGCCTATCAGGGCGGTGGACGTGGGTTTGACTGGCAGGTGTTGGCCCAACTGGAACGCATGGTGCAGGCCTTGCCTGATGGCGCTTTGCGCCAGCCCGAGCTGACCGTGTGGTTCGATCTGGACCCGCAAATTGCTGCGAAGCGCTTGGCTTCGGCCCGCGTGCCCGACAAATTCGAATCGCAGCCAGCGGACTTTTTTGCCGCCGTGCGCGCCGGTTATGCCAAGCGCCAGGCCGAAATGCCCGAGCGTTTTGCACGCATCAACGCGGCCCAAAGCATGGAAGCCGTAGGGGCTGACGTGGGCCGTGTGGTGAGCGAATGGATGAAGCGGACTGATGCATGAGCGCCGTTTTGAACGCCCCTTGGATTGCTCGCCAAGCCACCGATTTGCTGGCCCAGCGTGGTCACGCTTGGTTGTTGCAAGGCCCGTCGGGTCTGGGTCAATACGAATTGGCGCTGGCCATGGTCTCGGCCTGGTTGTGCGAAAAGCCTACTGCGCAAGGCGCTTGCGGCGAATGCCCAAGCTGCCATGCGGTGGCGGTGCACACGCACGCCGATCTGGCCGTGCTGATGCCCGAGACGGTGATGATCGAGCTGGGTTGGCCTTTGTCCGAAAAAGCTCAAGACGAAATCGACAAGAAAACCCGCAAGCCCAGCAAAGAGATCCGGGTGGATGCGATGCGGGACGCGGTGGAGTTTTCTCAGCGCACCGATGCACGCGGGCGTGGTAAGGCGGTGCTGGTGTTTCCGGCCGAGCGCATGAACACCATCACAGCCAACGCCTTGCTCAAAACCCTCGAAGAGCCGCCGGGCGATGTGCGCTTTGTGCTGGCCACCGAGGCGGCGCACATGCTGCTGCCCACCATCCGCAGCCGCTGTTTGGCCCACACCATGAAGTGGCCAGAGGCCGACGAAGCTTTGACTTGGCTGAGCGGGCAGGGCGTGCCCGAGCCTGTGGCGCAGGCCTTGCTGCGCAGTGCGGGTGGCCGACCCACCGATGTACTGCGCCAAGCCGAAGCCGGTTTGTCGCCCGACTGGTGGGCCGCCTTGCCCAAGGCCATGCGTGGTGGCGATGCCAGGCACCTGGCCGATTTGAGCCCCGCGCAAGCCATCGACGCCTTGCAAAAGCTTTGCCATGACTTGGTGTTGCACCAGTCGGGCGCTGCACCACGCTTTTTTGAAGCCACCCAATTGCCAGCGACCCAAGCGTCAGTATCGGCACTAACCGATTGGTTCAAACGGCTGATGACGTCTGCCCGAACCGCCGAACACCCTTTTAATGCCGGTCTGATGCTCGAAGCGCTGACTGCCGATGCCCAACAAACCCTGCTGTCCAAGGGCTGAGCCATGTACACCGATTCCCATTGCCATTTGAATTTCCCCGAGCTGATGAGCCAACTGGACAGCATCCAGCTGGCCATGGTGGCCGCCCAAGTGACCCGCGCCATGGTCATTTGCACCACGATGGAAAAGTTTGACGAAGTCCACAACTTGGCCATGACCAATGACAATATGTGGGCCACGGTGGGTGTTCATCCGGACAACGAAGGCGTGCGCGAACCCAGTTTGCAAGATCTTCTGGAAGGCGCAGCGCGCCCCAAAGTGGTGGCCATTGGCGAGACGGGTCTGGACTATTACCAAATGGACGAGCGCAAAGGCGGGCGCACCGTGGCGGACATGGAATGGCAGCGTGAGCGCTTTCGCACCCAC
>JBIKQY010000420.1:0-2725 GCA_044349465.1 Limnohabitans sp.
GTGGGTCCGCGTCAGGAATGTCGGCGCGCATGGCCCAGGCACCCGGGCCCACACCGGCGAGCAGTGGGTCACCCATGGGCTCGAGCGGTGCGCCGTTCCAGCCGTGTGTGGGTTGGCCGTTGTAAGAGCCGTCAGGGCGGGCCAGATCGGGCGACAAATAGGTGTGGCCGTCTTGGGTTTTGAAGGCCTTGGGCTCGGGCACGGGTGGCCAGCCTTCGATCTTGGGGCCGTTTTCGCGGCCCGAATCCATGGGGTAGCCCTCGCGGTGGTTTTCGCGCAAGAGGTAATAAATCAGCCCGGCAAAAAATGCCCAGAACATGTACAAAACGATTTGGGCCACATCGATGTACTGTGTGATAGCGCCTGTTTCCATGGCTGTGCTCCTTCAAAAAATCTGTGCGTTAACCTGGCAGTTGTGCCAGGCCAAAGGGGGTTGAGGGGGTGCTGGGACTCTGGGCTTTGGCCCTGGCTTCCAAGCGGCTGGCGCGCAACATGGGGCCCAAGGCCACCAGCACGACAAACAACAAATACATTTCCAGGTGGTAGACAAAGCTGTAGGCGGTGATGGGGGTGACCAGCACCTCGCCCAAAGCGCCCGACATGGCCAGCACCGACACACCGTCGCGCAAAGCCCCGCCAAGAGCCATCGCTGCACCCGCGCTGGTGGCTTGCACCGCGCCCCAGGTGCCAATGACCAAGCCGCCGAGCTTGCCCAGAGGGCTGCCGTCCTGGGCCATGCCCATGGCCGTGACCAGCATGCCCACCGAAAACAAGCCGCCACTGAAACCGATCAGGCCCACGCCGATGCGGAACATCCAGGCGGCTTCGAGCGGCCCCGAAAAAATCACCATCGCAAATGCGGGCAAGCCCAGCAGCACACCCAGGCTGGCCAGGCGGCAGGCGTGCATGCCACCCGACAACCAGCGTGCCGACAACAAGAAAGCCAGCAAAGCGCCACCGGCACTCAAGGCAGTTAAGGCGCTGGTCGCGCCCACATCGAGCTTCAAGATTTCTGCCGCGTAGGGCTCCAGCACGATGTCTTGCATGTTGAAGGCGAAGGTGCCGATGCCCAGGGTCCACAAAAAGCGGCGCATCTGGGGCTCGGCCATGAGTTCGCGCCAACTGTGGGCAAAGCCACCGGCTTCGCGGCGACCGCGCTTGGCGCTTCGGGCCTCTTGCTTCCACAAGGCGGCCAGGTTCATCACCGCCACCATCACGGCGCAGCCTTGCACCAGCTGGATGAGTTTTTGCGGGCTGAAGTCGGCGAGCAACCAGCCAAACACCGCGCTGCTGACGATCATGCCCACCAGCAGCATGCTGTAGAGCAAGGCCACCACGCGGGGGCGCTTGTCGTCGGTGGCCAAATCGTGTGCCAAGGCCATGCCCGCGGTCTGCGTCACTTGGATGCCGGTTCCCACCAGCACAAAGGCCAGGCACGCGCCCAGCTGGCCCACCCACAGGTTCGCGGCATCGGGCTCGGACAAGAGCAACAAGGCAAAAGGCATGATGGACAGGCCACCAAACAGCAGCAAGGTGCCGGTCCACATGTAAGGAATTCGGCGCAGGCCCAGCGCCGAGGGGTGTGTGTCGCTGCGGTAGCCGATCAAGGTGCGCAGCGGGGCAAACACCATGGGAATGGCCACAGCCAGCGCCACCCACCAAGCGGGCACTTGCAGCTCGACGATCATCACCCGATTGAGCGTGCCCACCAACAATGCGGTCACCATGCCGATCACCACCTGAAACAGCGACAGGCGCAACAGGCGCGCCATCGGCAGCTCGGGCGAGGCCGCATCGGCAAACGGCATGAAGCGGGTGCCGTAGGCCGTGAACATGCGGGGCATGGGAATGCGCAGTTTCATGAGCGGGTCCACTCCCAGGCTTGCGAGGTGTAAAAACCGCTGGCCACGCGCTGCATGCGCGCGCCTTGCCAGCCCTGCAGGTCGCTGTGGCCCTGCATGCGCTGCAGCAAGTCAGCGTGCGCCACGGGCGAGAGCGAGGGCGAACGGTCGCTGCGCGGAAACAGGCGGCCCGCACTGTGCATCAAGGCCAACAAGGGCGTGCGCGGTGCAAAGGTGAAGACCATGGAGCCGCGTGTGCGCTGCGCCAAACCGGCCAAAGCTTCGGCGATTTGGTCGCTGTCGTAGTGGATGAGCGAGTCCATGCAGACCACATGGTCGAAGTGGCCCAAATCGGGGCTGAGCATGTCGCCTGACAAAAATTCCACCGAGCCCGGCATCTTGGGGTGTTCGGCGGCCATGCGCTCGGCGGCCAGCTTGACCAAGGTGGGCGACAAATCAATCGCCACCACCTCGGCCCCGCGCAGCGCCGCTTGCAGGGCCAGTGCGCCGGTGCCGCAACCGGCGTCCAATACGCGCTGGCCGCGCAGGTCTTGTGGCAGCCACGACAGCAGCGTCTCGCGCATGGTGTCGCGCCCGGCGCGCACGGTGGCGCGGATGCGGCCCACCGGCTCGTTCGAGGTCAGACGGGCCCAGGCATCGGCCGCGGTGCGGTCAAAGTAGTGCTCGATCTGGCTGCGGCGTTGTTCGTAGGCGGTGGTGTTCATGTCTGGCTTTCGGTGCGGTTTTTTCCGTGCGGATCAGTCAAAACCCAGCAGGTCAAAAATGTCGCGGTCTTTCATCGGAATCGACGGCAGCGGGTCGGCCCCCAGCCACAGGGCGGCGGCCAAGCGCATGTACTCGTCTTGCACAGCTTTGACGGCAGG
>JBIKQY010000421.1:0-2720 GCA_044349465.1 Limnohabitans sp.
CGCGTCAGAAGGGTGATCGCTGGCGATACAGTCGACAACAGCCGCAGCAATGCTTTTTTGGTGGCTGCTGCACCATTCTCGGAATTCGTTGCGCGCCGAGCCTGGGCCCGTTAACAACACCTCGCGTTCACCCGCCAACGCTTTGGCCACATCTGCATAAAACGCAGCAGTGTCACCGGCCTTGCCTTGGTGTTTGTGGTGACTGCGCGACTGGATGCGCTGGGCCTCAACGTGCTCACGGTCAAACATGACGACATGGGCTTCCTGGTGGTCCATCCAGACCACTGCATGAAAAGTGCTCATCAAAATCCTTGGTTAAAAAATCAACGGCGCTGCTCGGCCACAGTCTGGCAATCGATGCAGCGTTTGGCGGTCGGGTAAGCGTTCAGGCGTGCAGGCGGGATGCTCACGCCGCAGTCGGTGCACTGGCCATAGGTGCCCGCATCCATGCGTTCCATTGCGGCTTCGATGTCCCCCAGCTCGGCGGTTTCGTGTTCGTTCATGGCGAACTCGGTTTGTCGCTCGGTACGGATCTGGGCGCGCGACTGAAAGCTGTTGTCAAAGTGATCGGCGGCCATGTCGGCGCGCGAGACCAAGCCGCCGCGCTGCTCGGCGATGCGCTCGAGGAGTCGAGCACGCTCTTGCAAAAGGCGCTCGCGGTAGGGGGAGGGGCTTGGGGTGTTGGATGAAGTCATGGCTTCATCCTAGGCGCCTGGGGTGACGCGGTATTGATATGGGTCAACCCCGCGCCCCTCGGGTCGAAGCCATGGGCAGGGGTTGATGCACCTCAAGTGCCCAAGCGCACAGACTCAGGTTTTGGCTTTCATGCGCGACATCATCAACTCCATATTGGCCTTGCGGTCGGCGTTGACTTTTTGCATGTGGGGGCGCTCGCCCATCATCTTGAGGTAATCGCGCACTGGCAGTTCGGCCAAAAAGTCTTTGCCGTAAACCAATTTGGTGGCACCCGAGACCAGGGGCAGGTGCGTGACGGCTGAGCAGTCGGCCAGCGTTAGGCTGTCGCCCGCCACAAAAGGCGAGAACTTGGCCAGCTGGGCAAAGGCGGCCACGTTCTTTTCGAGTTGCGCGCCGACTTTCTCTTTGACCGAGTCGCTCACCTTGCCGCCAAAAAAGGCTTCGGGGTACAGGTTGCGCGCGACCAACTCCAGATGCAAGTCCAGGAACAGCGCCAATTCGCGGACTTTGGCTGCGGCAAAAGGATCGGCAGGGATCAAGGGGTTTTGTGGGTACTTGTGCTCGATGTATTCCAGCATCACAGCCGACTCGCACATCGCGCCATCGGGGGTCTTGAGGTAGGGCACTTTGCCCAAGGGGCTGGCGGCAGCGTCGGTGGCACCGACCCAAGCCAATTCTTCTTCAAAGGGCACGCCTTTTTCGAGCAAGGCCAATTTGACTTTGTTGTAGTAATTGCTGGCCGAAAAGCCGCTGAGTGTGAGCATGGGGTACTCCGGTTGGGTTTAAAAAACCAAAGACTAGCCGAAGTTGCTGCACCCGTGCGTCACCAAGATGCCTGTCAGCCGGGGTTCATCAGCATCATCCAAAACCTACACCTCTATCCGAGCCCTTGTGTTGGAGGGGCCAGAGCCTTAAGTGCCATAATCCTTGACATGTTCAGCCTGCAAATCCTGCGCAATGCCCACCGCCTCACCCGCTTCGTGCTGGTGTGGTTTGCATTGTTTGTGGCGGCGGCGGTTGCATCACCGCTGGTCAAGCCTGAAGCTGTGCACTTGGTTTGCAACGCCATCGGTGGCGTCAAACTGGTGCAGGTGGATGCTGCAGGTGCTGATGTGGATGCGGCAGTCGCGCACTCAGCGCTCGACTGCCCTGCCTGCCTGCCCTTGATTGCGCCCCCTGTGGCCGACATGTTGGCCCCCTTGCCATCGGGCAACTTGTCTCATGTTCTGCAGCCCTTGCCAGCTGCCCGGCTGGCCGGTTTGCTGGGCCAGCCCTGGCAAGCCCGCGCACCCCCTGTCTTTTTGGCCTGAAACACCGTCCCCTCAAAAGCTTGGGGGCTGAGTCGTTTTCGGCGTCTACCTGTGCTTGAGCACCCCGTTCAAGGGGCTGGCTGTGCGCACTGTCTGTGTCTTTTCATTTGTTCACCACCCATCAGGAGTGTTTCATGTCTCGTCTCGTTTTGTCTGTGTCTGCCGTGTTCGTTTCATTGACCGTGTCCTTGGCTGCGCAAGCCCAGGTCACTGTCAAAGACGCCTGGGTGCGCGCCACCGTGCCCCAGCAAAAGGCCACCGGTGCCTTCATGCAACTCCAATCGGCGCAAGACGCCAAACTGATTTCGGCCCAATCGCCCGTGGCCGGTGTGGTCGAGGTGCACGAGATGGCCATGGACGGCGGTGTCATGAAAATGCGTGCAGTGCCCAGCCTGGCTTTGCCCGCAGGCAAAGCGGTTGAACTCAAGCCCGGTGGCTACCACGTCATGCTGATGGACCTGAAAGGCCAGGTCAAAGACGGTGACACCGTGCCCGTGACCCTGGTGGTCGAGGGCAAGGACGGCAAGCGCCAGTCGGTCGAATTGAAAGTGCCCGCCCGCACCGCCGCTGCACCGGCCATGAACCATGGCGCAGGGCAGATGCACAAGCACTGAGCTGGACCGCCTGAAACTTTGACGAACCCATGACCTGGACAAGGGCTCAACTGCGCAGGCTCAGCCTGCTGGTGCTGTGCGTGATGCTGCTGGGGGCTTT
>JBIKQY010000069.1:0-9473 GCA_044349465.1 Limnohabitans sp.
CGCAGCTTGGGCATGGTGTTCCTAGAACCCATGACCGCGCTCAACCCCGTCATGACCTGCGGCGACCAGGTCGACGAGTTGCTCTCGACCCACACCGATTGGCCGCGCGACCAACGCCGCGCCGAAATTTTGCGCATCTTTGAGCGGGTTCGTTTGCCCGACCCCGAGCGCATGCTGCGCAGCTACCCGCACCAGCTCAGCGGCGGTCAGCGCCAACGCATCGTGATCGCCATGGCGGTGGTGCTCAAGCCCGCCTTGATCATTTGCGACGAGCCAACGACGGCGCTCGACGTGACCACGCAAAAAGAAATTTTGAAGCTGATTGCCGACTTGCAGCGCGAGCAGGGCAGTGCGGTGCTGTTCATCACGCACGACATGGGCGTGGTGGCCGAAATCGCTGACGAGGTGCTGGTGATGAACCAGGGCGAAGCGGTCGAAGGAGGCCCTTCCGAGCAAGTCTTGCGTCGCCCCAAGGCCGAGTACACACGCCAGTTGCTCGCCGCCGTGCCGGGCATGACACCGCCTGCGGCCAAACCTGCCTTCAGTGGCCCGGCTTTGTTGTTGGGCCAGGGCGTGGGCAAAACCTACGCCAGCCGCGACTGGATGGGCCGCAACCGTGCCACCGCCGCGCTGCAAAACGCCCATGTGGCGGTGCACGCGGGCGAGACCGTGGGCATTGTGGGCGAGTCCGGTTCGGGCAAGTCGACCTTTGCGCGCTGCCTGATCCGCTTGATTGACCCGACCGAGGGCCGTATCTTGTGGGGCGACGACGAGGTGGCCGCTTTGCCCGAGAGCCGCTTGCGGCCCTTGCGCAACCGGGTGCAGGTGGTGTTTCAAGACCCCAACCGCTCGCTCAACCCGCGCCGCACGGTGGGCCAGTCCATGGTCGAAGGGGCCATGAACTTTGGCCAATCTCGCGCCGAGGCCGAAGCCTTGGCGGCCGAGCTGATGACGCAGGTGCGTTTGCCGGTTGAAGCGCTGCTGCGCTACCCCAGCCAGTTCAGCGGTGGACAAAGGCAGCGCTTGGCCATTGCCCGGGCGTTGGCGTGCCGCCCCCAGGTGCTGGTGGCCGACGAGGCGGTGAGTGCCTTGGATGTGAGTGTGCAGGCGCAAATTTTGAATTTGCTGCGCGAAATCCAAGGCCGTTTGGGCCTGGGTTTGCTCTTCATCACGCACGACCTGCGTGTGGCTGCGCAGCTGTGCGACCGCGTGATCGTGATGCACCAAGGCCTGATCGTCGAAGAAGGTCCGACCAACGAGCTCTACGCCAACCCTCAACAAGACTACACGCGCCGACTGCTGCAGGCAGCGCCGGCCGCTTTGCCGCCCCTTGAAGCTGCACCTTGATGTCGCACCGCGACAGCGCAGCTTCAGTCGGCTTGATTTGAACCCTGAACACGGCCCGCCATGACCCGCATCCTGATCGCTGGTTACCAGCATGAGACCAACACCTTTGCCCCCAGCCAGGCCGACTGGGCCGCCTTTCAAAGCGGCGAGGCCTTTCCGGCTTATGTGCGCGGCCAGGCCATGGTTCAGGCCATGACGGGGGTCAACATCCCGGTGGGTGGTTTCATCGATGCAGCGCGGCGCGAAGGCTGGACTTTGGTGCCCTCGGCTTGGGCCGGTGCCACGCCTTCATCGTATGTGACGCAAGATGCTTTTGAGCGCATTTGCAGCGCCATCCTGGATGACGTGCGATCGGCTTTGGTGCAGGGCTTGGACGGTGTGTACCTCGACTTGCACGGCGCAGCCGTGGCTGAAAACGCAGACGACAGCGAAGGCGAACTGATCGCGCGCATCCGCGCCGTGGTGGGCCCCAAGCTGCCCATCGTGGCCAGTCTGGACCTGCACGCCAACGTGACCGAGCGCATGCTGCAGCTGTCTGATGGCCTGGTGGCCTACCGCACCTACCCCCACATCGACATGGCTGAGACCGGCGAGCGGGCCGCTGTGCTGCTAAGAGAGCACTTGCGCGCGGGTGGCAAGCGCCCCATGCAGGCGCGGCGTTTGCCGTTTTTGATTTCGCTCAACGCCCAAAGCACCTGGATGGCCCCGGCCAAAGACCTCTACGACGAGATGATCGCGCTGGAGTCGCAAACCGGTTGCATGCTCAGTTTTTGCATGGGCTTTCCGGCGTCTGACTTTGCCGAATGCGGCCCCGTGGTCTGGGGCCACGGCCCGCAGGCTGAAATGGCCGTGCAGCGCCTGTTTGAGCGCGTGGCCGAACCTGGCCAGTGGCGCCCCGATGTGGTGCCTGCACGCGAGGCGGTCACGCAAGCCTTGGCCACGGCCGAGGTGTCTGCAGGCCCCGTGGTGATCGCCGACACGCAAGACAACCCCGGCGCGGGCGGTGACAGCAACACCACCGGCATGCTGCATGCCCTGCTGCAACAAGGCGCTGGCCAGCGCTGGCCAGGCCAAGTGGCGTTGGGTTTGTTGTACGACCCCGAAGCCGCCCGCATGGCCCATGCCGCAGGGGTGGGGGCCAGCCTGCAACTGGCTTTGGGCAAGGCCGTGCCCACCTTCACGGGCCTGGCGAGTGACCCGCCCTTACAGGGGCGCTTCACGGTGAGGGCTTTGGGGCCGGATTACTGCGAACTCAAGGGCCCGATGATGACCGGCATGAAAGCCAAGATCGGACCTTGCGCTTGCCTCGAAATCGATGGCGTGTTGATTGCCGTGTCCAGCGGCAAATGCCAGATGCTCGACCGCGAACTTTTCCGCGCCGTGGGCATCCACCCCGAGCAAATGAAACTGCTGGTGGTCAAAAGCTCCAACCATTTCCGGGCCGATTTCACGCCGATTGCCAGCCGCGTGCTGGTGGCCAAAGCAGCAGGCCCCATGGCCGCCGATCCGGGCGACTTGCCCTGGAAAAAACTCAGCCCGAACACCCGCACCCGACCTTGAACTGGTTGGACAGCCGGGCTTTTGATCATTTATTGAAGAGGCACACCCCATGAGCGCGACACCCCAAGACCTGACCCAAGCCCCCGCCCACGAACTGCTGGCGCTGTACCGCAGCGGCCAGGCCTCACCGGTTGAAGTCACCCAGGCGGTGTTGCAGCGCATCGAACGGGTCAACCCGCAAATCAACGCCTTCTGTTTGGTGGACGAAAAAGCGGCTCTGGCCAGCGCCCGCGCCAGCGAAGCCCGTTGGCAAGCGCACCGCCAGCAAGGCACGCCTGTGGGCGCTCTGGATGGCGTGCCCACCTCCATCAAAGACCTGATCCTGACCCAAGGCTGGCCCACCTTGCGCGGCAGCCGCACGGTTGACCCGAACCAGCCCTGGGATGTGGACGCCCCGGCCACCGCCCGCTTGCGCGAGGCCGGTGCCGTGTTGCTGGGCAAAACCACCACCCCCGAATTTGGCTGCAAGGGCGAGACCAACTCGCCCGCCACCGGTATCACCCGCAACCCGTGGAACCTGAACCACACGCCTGGTGGATCGTCAGGCGGCACGGCCGCTGCCGTGGCTGCAGGCCTGGGGCCCATTGGCGTGGGCACCGATGGCGCAGGCAGCGTGCGCATTCCGGCGGCCTTTTGCGGCAACGTGGGCCTCAAACCCAGTTTTGGCCGTGTGCCCGCCTACCCCCTGTCACCGTTTGGCTCGGTGGCGCACTTGGGGCCACACACCATGAGCGTGCGCGACGCCGCCTTGATGACCAACGTGCTCAAGCAACCCGATGCCCGCGACTGGACGTCGTTGCCACCAGACGCCAGCGACTACACCGTGGGCCTGGAAGACGGCATCCGCGGCCTGCGGATCGCCTATTCGCCCACCTTGGGCTATGCGCAGAACGTGCACCCCGAAATTTCGGCTGCAGTCCATGCCGCCGTGCAGCAACTGCAAGCCCTGGGCGCGCATGTGGAGCAGATCGACCCCGGCTTCGAAGACCCGCTGGACATCACCACGGGCCTTTGGTTTTTGGGGGCCTACACCGTCTGGAAAGGCTTGAGCGCCGAGCAGCAGGCCGTGGCCGACCCTGACTTCCAAACCGAGGCCGAGTTGGGCGCGCAACTGAGCGCCTTGCAAATCCAACAACTCAACCAGCGCCGAGGCGTTTTGGGCTCGCACATGCGCCAGTTCATGCAGCGCTATGACCTGCTGATAACGCCTGCCGTGTCCATCCCGGCTTTTGAGGCGCGTGCAGCCGGCACGGTGGCCATGAACCCGGTGTCCATGCTCGGCTGGACGCCTTTCAGCTACCCCTTCAACCTGACGCAGCAACCCGCCATCACTGTGCCCTGCGGGCTGACCCAAAGTGGTTTGCCCATGGGCTTGCAGATCGTGGGGCCGATGTTTGGCGACGCCCTGGTGCTGCGTGCAGCCCGCGCCTACGAGTCGGTGATGCCGGTGGCCAGACCCGCCTTGTGAAGACCTGAGCCTGGCGCGCCGCGGCGTTCAAGCCGCCCTTTCTGGCCTGTGTCTGTTTTGGTGTTACTGCGGCTGATGCAAAGTGGCGGGCAGGCTATGCCCACCAGCCATGGGGTGCAAGGCCACGGCATTAGCACCGAGATGCACCCAGCACACGCCCAATGCACCGCAACCATGAGTCCCTGCCTCAGCACGCCCAACAGACGCCCGTTGGTCGATTGACTTAATGAATACTTTTGGTATAAATAAAGCTTCTTGAAATCGGGTCAAGACCTCTTGGAGCACGTATGCAATTGATTTGGGTATCAGGTCCAGCGGACAAGGTGGTCACACTGTCCATCACCACCCGCACCGTGTTGACCGCTTTGGCCGCCGTGTCAAGTTTTCTGGTGCTTCTGGGCTTTTTGTTTCACTTGATCGGCCTGCGGGTCGCGGTCGAGTACGTGCCCGAGTTGGCCCATCGCATGGGCGGGGTGACCAGTCAGAGCGAACAGCAAAGGATGGAGGCCATTTACCGGGAAAAACTGGACATGCTGAACCAGCAACTGGGTGGCGTGTCCGAGCGCTTGCACGAACTCGAGACCATCAAAGACAAAGTTCTGGGACGTTTGGGCCTTGAAAAACTGCTGTCCTTTTCTGGAACCTCGGAACGTCACTCCTTTGCCGGTCGGGGTGGCCCCATGAATTTGCTGTCCACGTGGGGCTTTTCATCCCGAAAACTGAACCACCAACTCGATCAGTCGCTGGAGCAAATGCTCCGCTACGACAAGACCATGGCGGACATGCAAGTGCGCTGGCAAAGCGATCTGGGACAGCTGGACCTTTTGCCGACCGTGTTGCCTCTTTCGGGTGACTTTCTGTTGAGCAGCTCTTTTGGCGTTCGTGCTGACCCTCTGACCCACTTGCCCAGCATGCACGAAGGCATCGATTTTGTAGCGCCGGTCGGTACCCCGGTGCTGGCCACGGCTGCAGGGTTGGTGATGCGCGCTGAATTCGCAGGCGCTTATGGCAACATGGTGGAGGTGGCCCACGCCGACGGGTTTGTCACTCGCTACGCGCACCTCAAGTCCATCCAGGTCAAGCCACAGGATGTGCTTAGCCGCCATGATGTTGTGGGAACCTTGGGCAACACCGGGCGATCCACCGGACCTCATTTACATTACGAAGTGATTTACAAAGGTCGTGCCATGCATCCCGCCAAAGCTTTGGCGGCTTGGGCACAATCTTGAGATATCCCGAATTCGGCACAAAGGAGACCCCCATGTTTGGCAAAAAGAAAACCACCCACACCCCCTTGGTGATGAGTCAGGAAAAGTTTGACACCCTGATTGGTCGCCACGCTGAAATCCATGGTTGCTTGCGTTTGCAGGAAAGTGTGCGCATCGATGGCAAGGTGGTGGGCAACATCGAAGCCCCCAAAGACTTGGCGATTTCCGTGGTGATTGGCCCCAGCGGCGAGGTTCAAGGCGATGTGTTGGCCAGTCGCATCATCGTGGCGGGCAAAGTGGCCGGCAACATCCACGCTTTTGAACGGGTCGAGTTGATGGCCAGCGCACTGGTGCAGGGCGATATCAAATACGCCTCCATGGCGGTCGAGCATGGGGCCAAGCTCTTGGGCTTGCTCTTGCAGGTAGATGGCTCGGATGCACCCACGCGCTCAGACCGAGATGCACAAGACGCCATTCGCAAGGCGCAAAACGCAGGCGTCAACGGGTGATGTGCTCACCCGTTTGGGTGATTGAAATTCATTATCATCGGTAGATGACATTTTTAGCCATCGATGTGGGCAACACGCGCCTGAAATGGGCGCTGTACGACCAACCCAGCCCCAAGGGGCAGCTGCTGGCGCATGGCGCTGAATTCCTCGAGAACATCGATCGCTTGTCGGAAGGCCCCTGGGCCAACTTACCCAAACCCAAGCAGATGCTGGGCTGCGTGGTGGCTGGTGATGCCATCAAGCGACGCGTGCAAGAGCAAATGGAGTTGTGGGACTTCACCCCCCAATGGGTGGTGCCCAGCGCGCAAGAGGCGGGGCTGACCAACGGTTACGACCACCCCTCACGTTTGGGCTCAGACCGCTGGGTGGCCATGATCGGGGCGCGCCACCGCATGCTGGCCACCGGACAGTCGCGCCCCTTGGTGGTGGTGATGGTCGGCACGGCGGTGACGGTCGAGGCTATTGACGAACAAGGCCGTTTTCTGGGCGGCCTGATCTTGCCCGGTCACGGCATCATGCTGCGAGCCTTGGAGTCCGGTACCGCTGGATTGCATGTCCCAACGGGCGATGTCACGCCCTTTCCCACCAACACCAGCGACGCCCTGACCAGCGGCGGCACCTATGCCATTGCAGGCGCTTGCGAGCGCATGGTGCAGCACCTGCGCGAGCACACAGGGCAAGACCCTGTTTGCATCATGACCGGCGGTGCAGGCTGGAAAATGGCCCCCAGCATGTCTGTGCGATTCGAGTTGGTGGACAACCTGATCTTTGATGGCCTGCTGGCCTTGGCCGAGCACCGCTTTGCCTGAGCCCGTGGTCTGGGCTCCGTCAGTGCTCATGATCCGGCACCATGGTGGCCTGACACATCTCCCGTAGGTCGGGCCTTCTGGTCCGACATCTTTGCTGCACCACCGCCCCTTGAAAAATGCCGCTTCGCGAAGGGATGGCCTCGGACCATAAAGGCCCGACGGCAAATCATCGCTCTTCGACACGCGCAGGTTAAAGTGATGCCATATTGAGGAAATGACCCATGGCCACATCCAAGCCCCCCAAAAGCCCAGCCACCCCCACACAGCCCCCAACTCAAGCCTTTGCACCACCCGCGCAACAAGTGTGGCTGGCGGGCTTGGGGGCCATGGCCAAAGCACAGGAGCAGGGCAGCAAAGCCATGGAAGCCCTGTTGAGCGATGGCCTGGCCTTTCAGCGCAAGAGCCAGGCCGAAGCCCAGCAGCGCCTGCAAGAAGCCACCGAACGCCTGGGCCACCTGGCCAGTGACTTCGGGCAAAGCACTTCGGGCCGTGTCGACAAACTCGAACACCTGTTTGAAGACCGCGTGGCCAAAGCCTTGCACCGGCTGGGCATGCCATCCTTGCTGGACATCCAGATGTTGAGTGAGCGTGTGGCGCAACTCGAATCTCAGTTGCAGGCCTTGCAATCCGGGCCCACTGGCGCATCTGGCCCCAGCGCATTGCGACAAACCCGCCCAGCAGCCAAGAAAGCTGCACCTAAGGCGTCCAAGCCAAGAGGCCGTGACCCAATTGCCGCTGTGTCGCGCAAAAAATCAGCCTGACCCCAGCTGCGAAGCCCCTTCAATATGGCTAAAAAAGCCCCCCGCCGCACCGCCGAGCGCATTGCGCTGGTGACGCTGGAGTTGTTCAACCGCTTTGGCGAGCCCAATGTCTCGACCACGCTGATTTCGGCCGAGCTGGGCATCAGCCCGGGGAATCTGTATTACCACTTCCCTTCCAAAGACGCCTTGGTCAACCAACTGTTTGATCAGTACGAAACGGCCATGTTGTCTTTGCTCGATGCTGCGCCCGATGTGCGGGACGTGGAAGACACCTGGTTTTTCCTGCACTCGCTGTTTGAGCAGGTGTGGAACCACAGGTTTTTATACCGGGACCTGAACAACCTGTTGTCTGGCAACCGCCATCTGGAGACGCATTTCCATGCGGTTTTGGAGCGCAAGACTTTGGCCTTTCGGCAAATGCTGGAGTCCTTGGTGGCAGTGGGCCTGATGCGCATGGACGCGGACAACATCGAGACCCTGTCGGCGAGTTTGTCGGTGATGGTGACTTATTGGCTCAGCTATGAATATGTGCGCAACCCAAGACAGGCCATGGAGCCTGCCAGCGCCGGGCTGGCTTTGACGCGGGGAGCGCAGCATGTGTTGGCGCTGTTAACGCCCTACATGGCCGACGCGCAAGTGCAGCAGCACCTGCAGTCCCTCACGGCCGCCTACAGCGCACCTGTTGATTCGGCCCTGTAAGGGATCGGTATTTGTAGGTCGGTGCCTTCAGGCCCAACATCTTTGGTGTGCCACCATCTTTTTTCGCGAAGCAGCATTTTTCAAAGCTTCTAAAATCCAGTCCAGGTGGTGCAGCGCCCGTTGCACCCGGTTTTTTTCATTTCCCATGACCCTTCTGGTGACCGGTGGTGCAGGTTTTATTGGCGCCAACTTCGTGCTCGACTGGCTGGCCGCCAGCAACGAGGCCATCATCAATCTCGACAAACTGACCTACGCGGGCAACCCCGAAACCCTGGCCAGCCTGCAAGGCGATGCACGCCACCAACTGGTGCAAGGCGACATCGGCGACGCCGCCCTGGTCAGTCGCCTGCTGGCCGAGCACCGGCCGCGAGCGGTGGTCAACTTTGCCGCTGAAAGCCATGTGGACCGCTCCATCCATGGCCCCGGCGATTTCATCGAGACCAACATCGTGGGCACCTTCCGCTTGCTGGAGTCGGTGCGGGGCTTTTGGAGCGCATTGCCGGAGGCCGACAAAGCGGCGTTCCGGTTTTTGCATGTCTCCACCGACGAGGTGTATGGCTCTTTGGCCAAAGACGACCCCGCCTTTGCCGAGACCCACCGTTACGAGCCCAACAGCCCCTACAGCGCGAGCAAAGCCGCCTCTGACCATCTGGTGCGCGCCTGGCACCACACCTACGGCCTGCCGGTGCTGACCACCAACTGCAGCAACAACTACGGCCCCTACCATTTCCCTGAAAAACTCATTCCGCTCATGATCGTCAACGCGCTGGCGGGCAAGCCTTTGCCGGTGTACGGCGACGGCATGCAAGTGCGCGACTGGTTGTACGTCAAGGACCACTGCAGCGCGATTCGCCGCGTGCTCGAAGCCGGACGCTTGGGTGAGGTCTACAACGTGGGCGGCTGGAACGAAAAGCCGAACATCGAGATTGTCAAAACCGTGTGCGCGCTGCTCGACGAACTGAGCCCCCGCGCAGATGGCCAGCCTTACGCCCAGCAAATCAACTACGTGACCGACCGCCCGGGCCACGACCGCCGCTACGCGATTGACGCGCGCAAACTCGAAGCCGAACTGGGCTGGAAGCCTGCCGAAACTTTCGAGACCGGCATCCGCA
>JBIKQY010000070.1:0-9471 GCA_044349465.1 Limnohabitans sp.
GCTCACGGCCAACAGGTGCGGCGAGTAAGCCACCATCGCCACCGGTGCAAAGTCATTGGCCACATTGAAGGGCAATTTGAACAAAGCGGGGCTGATCACCAGATTGCCCACATCCATCAAGACGAAGGTGTAGCCATCAGGCGCGGCCTTGGCCACCAGATCGGCACCCAGGTTGCCGCTGGAGCCGGGCTTGTTCTCAATGACGACAGGCTGGCCCCAGCTCTCGGTCATTTTCTGGCCGAGTATGCGGGCCAGCACGTCAGAGGTGCCACCCGCAGGGAAAGGCACCACAATTTTGATGGGCTTGTTGGGGTAAGCGGTTTGCGCTTGGACTTGGCCCTGGCTGAGCAAGCCCAGGCCAGAAAGGCCGATCGCAAGCAAGAGTTGGCGTTTTTTCATCATGGTGGTCTCCAGGTGTTTTGTGTCAAAAAATCAAACGGGTCAACGGGGTTTAAGTGATGGGTGCAGGGTTGAACAGCACCAAGGCGTTGTGCAGCTTCCAATGCTCGGCCCAGGTTTTGCGGCCACTGGCCACAGCCAGCAACTGGTGAAACAGCTCCCAACCTGCGTCTTCGATGCTGATTTCGCCGTCAGCTATGCGCCCGGCGTTCATGTCCATCAGGTCATGCCAGCGGCGCGCCAAATCGGTCCGGGTGGCGACCTTGACCACGGGGCAGGCCTGCAAACCATAAGGCGTGCCGCGTCCAGTGGTGAACACATGAACATTCATGCCTGCGGCCAGCTGCAAGGTGCCGCAAATGAAATCGCTCGCGGGCGTGGCAGCAAACACCAAACCTTTTTGATCAGGCTTGAGCTTGTCGCCAGGTGCCAACACGCTGGCAATGGCCGAGTTGCCGCTTTTGATGATGGAGCCCATGGCTTTTTCAGCGATGTTGGACAAGCCGCCCGCCTTGTTGCCCGGCGTCGTGTTGGCGGTGCGGTCCACACGGCCCCGGTCCAGATACTGGTCGTACCAACCGAGTTCACGCACGATGTCCTCGGCCACTTTCGGTGTGGCCGCGCGGCTGGTCAGTTGCTCCACGGCGTCGCGCACTTCGGTGTTTTCCGAAAACATCACGGTGCCACCAGCGCGCACAATCAAATCGGCCATGTAGCCGACAGCAGGGTTGGCCGTCACCCCCGAAAAGGCGTCGCTGCCGCCGCACTGCACACCCACCACCAAAGCACTGGCGGGCACCGTCTCGCGGCGGCGTGCGTTCAACCGCTCCAAGTGCGGGCGGGCGCTTTGCACGATGTGCTCGATCATGGACATGAATCCGACATGCGCATCGTCTTGCAGACACACCAAGTCTGGGCCTTGGTCTTTCTCGCGAACATCGTGGATCGGGAAACTGCCCGCAGGCAACAAGCGATCGGGCTGCAGTTTTTCGCAACCCAAACTCACCACCATCACCTCGCCACCGAAGTTGGGGTTCAAGCTGATGTGGCGCAGGGTTCGGATCGGGATTTCCGCCCCTGGCGCGTCAATCGCGACACCGCAGCCATAGCTGTGCTCCAGACCCACCACGCCATCGACATTCGGGTACAGCGGCAACAATTCGCGCTCGATGCGTTCGACCGCGATCTTGACGACACCGGCCACGCATTGCACGGTGGTGGTGATCGCCAGAAGATTGCGCGTGCCGACCGAGCCATCTGCGTTGACAAAGCCCTCAAAGGTGAAGCCTTCCAGCGGGGCTTGCGGTGCGGGCTGAACGGTGGCCATGGGCAGGCCTTGCAGTTCACGCGCATGTGGAATGTCGAGCAACCGCTCATGCACCCAGCTGCCTGCTGGGATGTCTTGCCGCGCATAACCCACCGGCACGTTGTAGCGCATCACGGCTTGTCCTTGTGCCAAATCCACCAAGGCCACCTTGTGACCCTGAGGCACCTTGTCGCGCAAAACCAGCCCATGAGCCACGCCTTCAGGCATGAGCGTGCCTGCAGGCAAGCCACCGTCATTGGCGATGATGGCCACGTTGTCATCTGGGTGCATGCGGATGGCCAAGGGTCGGGCGTGGATGGTCATGGTCAACTCAAAACGAGGATGCTGGCCCGTGAAATAGGGGTCGATGGTTGCCGGTGTCGTGACACCTCAGTTCAAGTTGAAGATAGTGGTGCACAGAAGACACCTTTCAGGCTGAGATGCGGTGGAGGCCTTCACGCCAGGTCAACGCCTCGTCGGAAAGTGTGAAGCCCAAGCCTGGCCTATCAGGCAGCATCATCCGACCGTTTCGGATTTGGAGCCGCTCATTGAAGGCTGGCTCCAACCATTCGATGTGCTCCACCCATGCCTCGTGTGGATATGCACAACCCAGGTGGATATGGATTTCCATCACGAAATGCGGGGCGAGCTTGAGCCTGGCCAAATCGGAGATGGTGGCGATTTTCAGGAACGGAGTGATACCCCCAATGCGGGGTGCGTCGGCTTGCATGAAGGTCACCGAGCGGTGACGGACCAGTTCCGCGCACTCGGCAAGACTGCTGAGCATCTCACCGCTCGCGATGGGCGTGTCCAGCCGCTCCGAGAGCATGGCATGTCCGGCGTAATCGTAAGCACTCAGGGGCTCTTCCAACCAAACCAAACCCAATTCATCGAGTTGGCGTCCGGCCCGCAACGCAGTGGTGAAGTCCCACTGTTGGTTGGCATCTGCCATCATCGGCACGTCTTCGCCCACGTGTTCTCTGACCGCCCGCACGCGTGCGATGTCAAGCTTCAAATCAGGCTGCCCAACTTTCAGCTTGATGCCACCGAGGCCAAGAGCAAGCGACCGGTCAACATTGCGCAACACCTCGTCCAGTGAAGACGACAGATAACCTCCTGACGTGTTGTAGCAGGGCACATCGTTGCGGTGAGCACCGAGCAACTTGCCGATGGATTTTCCGGCACGCTTGGCCTTCAAGTCCCACAGGGCCACATCGAAAGCGGCAATGGCTTGCACGGTGACCCCGGTACGCGCTACCGATGCGCCAAGCCATGCCATCTTCTCCCAAAGACGTCCGATGTCGTCCGGATCCTCACCGATCAGTTCCCCCGCAATGTCCTTGGCATGTGCCAGCATGGCATGCCCCCCCGCCCGCAGGGAGTAGCTGAAGCCGAAACCCTTCTCCCCGTGGCGGGTCTCAACTTCTGCGAGCAGAAGATCAACATGGGTCAGGGGTTTTTGACGTCCGGTCGATACCTTTGCATCGCTCACAGCTTGCGGCAACGGTACTCGACACAGCGAGACTTCAACGTGTTGGATAGGGTCTGTGTTCATAGGGTTGCGGATCGCGCTTGAGGACTTGTGGAGAGTCATTCATGCTGAGTGGCTTGCATTGGTCGGGTGCTGAGTTATTCAGCCTTGATGCCAGCGGCTTTGATCACATCGGCCCATTTCGCGACTTCGGCTTTCTGGTACTCGCCCAGTTCGGCAGGTGTCATGGTGGACGGCACCATGCCAAACCCTTTGAGGCGCGCTTGCAAATCGGGTGTTGCAACGATCTTCATGATCTCGGCGTGCAGTCGGTCGACAATGGGCTGCGGTGTCCCGGCGGGTGCGAACACGGCTTGCCAAGAACCCATGTCGAACCCGCGCTGGCCGGCCTCGGCGATGGTAGGCACCTCGGGCAGAGACTCCAGCCGCTTGGAACTGGTCACGACGATGGGACGCAACCGTCCCGCCTGGATGTGTGGGCCCACCACCAGTGACGTGTCGAACATCATGTCGACTTGGTTACCGAGCAATGCCTGAACGGCAGGACCAGAGCCCCGGAAGGGAACGTGGGTGAACTTCACGCCCGTCTGATGAGCCAGCAATTCCATGGCCATGTGCGGGGAGGTGCCGATGCCTGCCGAAGCCGAAGTCATGCCGCCGTTTTTGGCCTTGCTGGCGGCCAGAACCTCATTCAGCGTTTTGTGAGGACTGGACGCCGGTACGGCCAACACCAGCGGACCCGATCCCAGCATGGCAATGGGCGCGAAGGATTTCACCGGATCGTACCCAATGGGGTTGGTGTAAAGGCTGATGTTGATGGCGTGTGAGCTGATGGTGCCGCCCAGGATGGTGAAACCATCTGCAGACGCACGGGAGGCAGCGGCCGAGCCAACGCTACCACCGGCACCGGCTTTGTTGTCAATCACCACTTGGGTGCCCAGCGCAGTGGCCAGCGCTGGGGCAATCACGCGGGCCAACGTGTCGGTATTACCACCAGGCGCAAATGGCACCACGTAAGTGATGGGCTTGGCCGTTGGCCAGCCGCTCTGGGCCGAGGCGGGCTGGATGGCAAATGCTGTTGCGAGCAAGGCGGTGCCGGTGGCAAATGTTTTGCAAATCAGGGTGCGGCGTTGCATGGAGTGTCTCCTTGGGCTGGGTGGATGGGAAATTGGCGTGGTGGGTGAGAAAGCATTTTTAAAAACGCGGCTGCTCGCCAGTGAAGGCGGGCGCGTACTTGCGCATCTGGGCCAGGTCGTCGCGTTGACGGATGGATGTGTTCAGGTAGTTGTCGTGCAGGCGCGCCAGGGCTTCACGGTCCAGCGTCACGCCCAGGCCGGGGGTGTGGGTCACCCGCAGGCTACCGTCTTCGAACCTCATGCGGCCGCCCTGCACCACCTCGTCGTCCTGCCAGGGGTAGTGGGTGTCGCAGGCATAGGACAGCTGCGGCACCGAAGCGGCCAGGTGGGTCATCGCCATCAGACTAATGCCCAGGTGCGAGTTGGAGTGCATCGACAGGCCCAGGCCGAAGGTCTGGCACATCGTGGCCAGGCGTTGGGTGGCGCGCATACCGCCCCAGTAGTGGTGATCGGACAGCACGATCTTGACTGGGCAGCCCATCTCTACGTTGCGGCGGAACTCCTTCAGGTCGGTGACCACCATGTTGGTGGCCAGCGGCACCTCGCACTGCCGGGCGACCTCGGCCATGCCCTCCAGGCCCGGGGCAGGGTCTTCGTAGTACTCCAGTACGCCACGCAGTTGCTCAACCACCTTCAGGCTGGTGGCCACGGTCCAGTTGGCATTGGGGTCGATGCGCAGTGGCGCACCCGGAAACGCTTTGGCCAGCGCCAGCAGGGCTTGCACCTCTTGCTCAGGCGGCAAGGCTCCGGCCTTGAGCTTGATGCTTTTGAAACCGTAGGTCGCGATCATTTGGCGCGCTTGCGCCACCATCTGCTCGGGCGTGAGGCCCTCACCCCAAGGGTCTGCCGCATAAGGCTGGCCGATGTGCTCGGCGTACTTGAAGAACAGGTAGGCGCTGAAAGGCACCGCATCGCGTGCCGCACCACCCAGCAAATCCACGATCGGGGCACCGGCCAGCTGACCTTGCAAATCGAGCATGGCCACTTCAAAAGCGCTGATGACCTTGGCCACATTTTTGGACACATGGGTGCCGGGAGCGAGCGAGATTTGCTCACCCAAAAACTCAGATCCGGTTTGACCAGGGGACACCAAAGCGGCCACCCGGATTTCCATGGTGATCAAGTCCCAGGGCGACAAACCTTGCAAGGCCGGCGCTGCCTTGGCCAGCGCCTCCAGCATGGGCAAATCGCCATAGGTCTCGTTGATGCCAACGCGCCCACAGGCGGTTTCAATCTCAATGATGGCGCGCAGCGCCCATGGCTCGTGAATTCCCGCCGCGTTGAGCAGCGGCGGATCACGGAACGCAATGGGCGTGATGCGCACGTGGCGGATGGCAAGAGGCGTCACGAAGTTACAGTTCCTGGTTCATCAAAAAAGGGGCTGGGGTCTGCGCTGTTCTGCTACATTGAGATCTAGAGATTCATGTGATCAGTTGTCGTACAAGTAAATTATCAGAGTCACCATAAAAACTGGAATGCGTACTTACCCGATGAACACCCCGCAAGCCGCCCCAGAAAAACGCAAATCGCGCAGCCTGACCTTTGAACTGGTCGATCAGCTGGGCACCGAAATCCAGAACGGCACTTTGAGCAGTGGCCAAAAACTGCCCACCGAAGCGGCCATCATGGAGCGCTTTGGCGTGAGCCGCACCGTGGTGCGCGAGGCGATTTCCAAACTGCAAGCCGCAGCGCTGGTGGAGACGCGGCACGGCATTGGCACCTTTGTGCTGGAGCAATCGGAGTCCCCATCATTTCGCATCAACCCCAGCCAACTGAGCACCTTGCACGATGTGATCGCCCTGCTCGAATTGCGCATCAGCATCGAGACCGAAGCCGCCGCCCTGGCCGCTGTGCGGAGAAATGAAGCCAATCTGCGCGTCATGCAAGAGGCCATGGGTGCATTTTCGAGCGCCATCGAAGAAGGCCGTGACGCCATCGCGGCGGACTTTCAGTTTCACCATGAAATTGCCCGCGCCACCCAAAACAACCACTTCGCCGACATGATGAATTCGCTGGGTTCGCAGTCAATTCCGCGGGCTCGACTGGAGACCACGCCGATCATCGACGCAACCCGACTGGCCTATTTGCGACGCGTGCACCAGGAGCACGAAAACATCCTGAACGCCATTGCCGCACAAGATGCCGAGTCGGCCCGCGCCGCCATGCGCACCCATCTGTCCAACAGCCGCGACCGGCACAAAAAAGGCGCTTCCAGCCACCACTGAAGCTCGCGCCAAGGGTTAACACGCATCATCCGATGCGGGTTTAAGTTGTACGATGTCTTTCGAATCAACAGACATTTCACCCATGCCTCAGTCATCCTCCACCCCTGTCGTCACCCGCATGCAGGTGATCCCCGTGGCAGGCCACGACGGCATGCTGATGAACCTCAGCGGCGCCCACGGCCCGTTCTTCACCCGCAACATCGTCATCCTGACCGACTCGTCGGGCCACACCGGCGCGGGCGAAGTGCCCGGCGGCGAAAAAATCCGCCAAACCCTGGAAGATGCCCGCCCCATGGTCGAAGGCCAGCCGATTGGCCAGTACAACGCTGTGCTGCAGGCCATGCGCCAACAGTTTGCCGACCGCGACAGCGGTGGCCGTGGCCAGCAAACCTTTGACCTGCGCACGACCATCCACGCCGTCACGGCCGTTGAAAGCGCCCTGCTCGACCTGCTGGGCCAACACCTGAACGTGCCGGTGTGCGCCCTGCTGGGCGAAGGCCAGCAGCGCCAGCGCGTGCAAATGCTGGGCTATTTGTTTTATGTGGGCGACCGCCAGCAAACCGACCTGCCCTACCGCAGCGAGCCGGGCCAAGCCGATGACTGGCTGCGCCTGCGCCACGAAAAAGCCATGACCACCGACGCCGTGGTGCGCCTGGCCGAAGCGGCACAAGCGCGCTACGGCTTTCAGGACTTCAAGCTCAAAGGCGGCGTGCTGCGCGGCGAAGAAGAAGTCGAAGCCGTGGTCGCCCTGCATGAGCGCTTTCCCAAGGCGCGCATCACGCTAGACCCCAATGGCGGCTGGCTGCTCAAAGACGCGATTCGCCTGCTGCGTGACCACCGCAGCACCATGGCCTATGCCGAAGACCCCTGCGGCGCAGAAGGCGTTTTCTCGGGCCGCGAAGTCATGGCCGAGTTCCGCCGCGCCACCGGCTTGCTGACGGCCACCAACATGGTCGCCACCGACTGGCGCGAGATGGCCCACAGCATTCAGCTGCAGTCGGTGGATATTCCGCTTGCCGACCCGCATTTCTGGACCTTGCAAGGCTCGGTGCGTGTGGCGCAGCTGTGCCAGATGTACGACCTGACCTGGGGCTCGCACTCGAACAACCACTTCGACATCTCGCTGGCCATGTTCACCCAGTGCGCCGCTGCCGCCCCCGGCAAAGTCACCGCCATCGACACGCACTGGATCTGGCAAGACGGCCAGTTCCTCACCAAAGACCCGCTGCAGATCAAAGACGGCTACGTCAATGTGCCTGGCAAACCCGGCTTGGGCATCGAATTGGACATGGACGCGGTGATGAAAGCCCACCAGCTCTACCAGCAACACGGCCTGGGCGCACGCGACGACGCCATCGCGATGCAGTACCTGATCCCCGGCTGGAAGTTCAACAACAAGATGCCTTGCATGGTGCGCTGAGCACCCGGGCCATTCACATCAAAGGAAAAACACCATGGACATGCCCGTCAACCATTTCAAACACGCCATCCAGTCCGGCCAAAAGCAGATCGGCCTGTGGTCGCACCTGTGCAGCAACATCAGCATTGAAATCCTGGCGCATTGCAACTTTGACTGGCTGCTGCTGGACATGGAGCATTCGCCCAACGACCTGACGGAAATCGTGGCGCAGTTGCAAGCCATGAAGGGCAGCCCCACCACCGCCATCGTGCGCCCACCGTGGAACGACATGGTGACCTTCAAGCGCTTGCTCGATGTGGGCGTGCAAAGCCTGCTGGTGCCCTACATTCAGACCGAAGAAGAAGCGCGTCAAGCCGTGTCTTACACCCGCTACCCGCCGCACGGCGTGCGCGGTTATGCGGGCGCGCCCCGCGCCAGCCACTATGGCCGCGTCAAAGGCTACGCCCATCACAGCAGCGAAGAAATTTGTGTGTTGTTGCAGGTGGAAACCGTGCTGGGCCTGCAAAACATCGAAGCCATTGCCAATGTGGACGGGGTGGACGGCGTGTTCATCGGCCCCGGTGACTTGTCGGCAGCGCTTGGCCACCTGGGCAACCCCAAGCACCCGGATGTTCTAAAAGTGATTGACGAATCCATTGCCCGCATCAAGGCCTGCGGCAAAGCCGCGGGCATCCTCACGGGCGACGAAGCCCTGGCCAAACACTATGTTGAGCAAGGCTGCTTGTTTGTGGCCGTGGGCGCTGACCAAAACGTGTTGCGCGACAGCGCCACCGCATTAGCTGGCCGTTTCAAGGCTTGAGAACCACCATGTTGACCACGCCTGCATCAACCCTGCGCTTTCATCGGCTACTGCTGACGGGCGCAGCCGGTTATTTGGGGCGCGAACTGCGCCCTCGCCTCAAAGCCTATTGCGAGGTGCTGCGCCTGAGCGATCGCGCCGATCTGAGCCCAGCCACTGAGGCAGAAGAGGTGCAAATCACGGCACTGGAAGACAAAGACCAAGTGCTGGACTTGCTCCACCAGGTGAACGCTGTGGTGCACTTGGGTGGCGTGTCCACCGAACAGCCCTGGGAGATGGTCCTGGCCAGCAACATCGCGGGCATGGTCAACCTGTACGAAGCAGCACGCCTGCAAGGCGTCAAACGCATCGTGTTCGCCAGCTCCAACCATGTGACAGGCTTTTACCGCCAGGACGAAGTCGTCAACACCCGCATGCCGCCCAAGCCCGACGGCTTTTACGGTTTGTCCAAAGCGTTTGGCGAAGACGTTGCGCAGATGTACTGGGACCGTTGGGGCATCGAGACCGTGAGTATTCGCATCGGCTCCTCCACCCCCGAACCCAAAGACCGCCGCATGCTGGCCACATGGCTCAGCCATGACGATCTGGAACGTCTGGTGGTGGCAGCCCTCACCGCCCCCATCGTGGGCCACAGCATCATTTACGGCATGTCCGACAACCAGACCACCTGGTGGGACAACACCCATGCCAAACA
>JBIKQY010000422.1:0-2705 GCA_044349465.1 Limnohabitans sp.
GGCCGCCGGGTGGAAATGAGCTACATCGGAGGCTGAAGGCCATGAACCCCCACACCCAGAATGCACCGGGCATCACCGGCCTCATCCTCGCAGGTGGGCGCGGCTCGCGCATGGGCGGCGTTGACAAGGGCCTGCAGAACTTTCGCGGTCTGCCGCTGGCGCTGCAAACCCTGATGCGCCTGCAGCTGCAAAGCCTGCCGCCCCAGGAAATCCTGATCAACGCCAACCGCAACCTGGCCGCTTACGAGTCGCTGGGCGTGCCGGTTTGGCCCGACAGCATCGACGGTTTTGCCGGGCCATTGGCGGGCTTTCTCACGGGTCTGGAGCACTGCGAAACGCCGCTCTTGCTCACCGTGCCTTGCGACTCGCCACTGCTGCCGCTGGATCTGGTGGAGCGCCTGTACAAAGCCCTGCACGAGCAAGACGCCGACCTGGCCATGGCCGCCGCCCCAGAAGCCGATGGCACGGTGCGCTCGCAACCGGTGTTTTGCCTGCTCAAGACCGAGTTGCTCGAAAGCTTGGTCAAATTCACCCAAAGCGGCGGCCGCAAGATCGACGCCTGGACGGGCCAGCACCGCTGCGCCATCGTGCCGTTTGACCAGAGCGGCGACAGCGCTCACGCTTTTGCCAACGCCAACACGCTGGCCGAACTGCAGCAACTCGAATCCCTTTGAAACGTGCCGCACGGCAGCGCCGTGCCCCATCGCCATTGCTATTGCCATGACCACCCCTGCCCTGTCCCTTGATCAGATCGCCGAACGCCTGCAAGGCTACGACCCACAAGCCTTGTCGGCCAGCCAGGTCAACGCGTTTTTGGCCCAACTGGTGCAGCCGGTGCGCGAACAAGAAACCGTGCCGCTGATGCAGGCGCACGGCCGCATCCTGGCGCAGGACGTGGTCTCGCCGATCAGCGTGCCGCCGCACGACAACTCGGCCATGGACGGCTACGCCCTGCGCGGGGCTGAACTGCAAGCCGGACAAGTCACGCACTTCAAGGTCGTGGGCACCGCCTTCGCTGGCGCGGCTTGGCAAGGTTCGGTGCAAGCCGGTGAGTGCGTGCGCATCATGACCGGGGCCATCATGCCCACTGGCTTGGACACCGTGGCCCCGCAAGAGTTGGTGAAAACCGAAGGTGACATGGTGCAGATTCCCTCTGGACTGCTGCAGGCAGGCGACAACCGCCGTTTGCTGGGCGAAGACCTGATGGCAGGTCAAGCCGCCTTGCGTGCTGGGACCCGGTTAACCCCTGCGGCCTGCGGCCTGCTGGCCAGCCTGGGGCTGCCCACAGTGACGGTCTGGCGCAGGCCCAAGGTGGCCTACTTTTCAACCGGCGACGAAATCCTGAGCTTGGGCGAAGCGCCCCGTGAAGGCGCGGTGTACGACAGCAACCGCTACACCGTGGCGGGCCTGGTGCAGGCGCTGGGCTGCGAGCTGATCGACATGGGCGTGGTTCGCGACGAGCCTGCCGCGCTGGAACAGGCTTTCAGGGGTGCCGCCGCGCAAGCCGATGCGGTCATCACCAGCGGTGGTGTGAGCGTGGGCGAAGCCGACCACACCAAGGCCATGATGAAGAAGCTGGGCGATGTGGCGTTTTGGCGCATCGCCATGCGCCCCGGCCGCCCCATGGCGGTGGGCCGCATCACGCAAGGCGAGCGCTCAGCCGTGCTGTTTGGCCTGCCGGGCAACCCGGTGGCGGTGATGGTGACTTTTGCTGCCTTTGTACGCCCCGCCCTGCAGCAGCTCATGGGCTGGCAAGCGCCTGCCTTGCCCCTGCTCAAAGCCAAAAGCACCGAAGCCCTGCGCAAGAAACCTGGTCGCACCGAATACCAGCGGGGCATCGTCAGCACCAATGCTGCGGGCGAGTTGCAAGTCAGCATCACCGGCAATCAGGGCTCTGGTGTGCTCAGCTCCATGGTGCAGGCCAACGGCCTGATCGTGCTGGGCCATGCCCAAGGCAACGTGGCCGTAGGCGATGCGGTCGATGTGATGATGTTCGACGGGCACCTTTGAGCCGGGGGACTTCATTGCCATGAAAAAAGCGGCCTATTGATTCTGCCCATTGACGTCTTGAACAGCATTCAAGGGATGGCTTTTTGTAGGAGCCCACCCTGTGGGCGATGGGCGTGGAACACGCCCTGCAAACGATCGCCCACAGGGGTGGGCTCCTACAACGAAAAAATACCCGCATAACCGACAAAAAAATCGGCTATTCAAACTTTATTGGGCCGAATCAATCAGCCGGTTTTTCACGAATCAGGCACCGCACAACGCGTGCAGCCCCTGGAAATCAGTGCACAGCCGACTCGGGCGGCACCTCATGCGCCACAGCCTTGTTAGGCCCTGGCACCGATTTGCGGGCCAGCAACGAATACATGGTGGGCACCACAAAAATGGCCAACAAGGTGCCCAAGCTCATGCCGCCCACAATCACCCAGCCAATTTGTGTGCGGCTTTCAGCACCTGCGCCGGTGGCCAAGGCCAGCGGCACCGCGCCCAGCACCATGGCACCGGTGGTCATCAAGATCGGGCGCAAACGCTGTGCTGAGGCCTTGATCAAGGCCTCTTGCATCGCCATGCCTTGTTCGCGCAGCTGGTTGGTGAACTCCACAATCAAAATGCCGTGTTTGGTGATCAGGCCCACCAGCGTGATCAGGCCAATTTGCGAATACACATTGAGCGAGCCGCCCGTCCATTTGAGCGCCAAG
>JBIKQY010000015.1:0-18682 GCA_044349465.1 Limnohabitans sp.
GCGTGGCCCTGGCCCGCGCCTTGGTGCTCGAGCCTTCTGTCTTGCTGTTTGACGAGCCGCTGTCCAACCTGGACGCGCGGTTGCGCCGGTCCATGCGCGACGAAATCCGCCAGCTGCAGCAGCGCCTGGGCCTGACGGTGGCTTATGTGACGCACGATCAAAGCGAAGCCCTGGCCGTGAGCGACCAGATCATCGTGATGGAAGCCGGACGCATTGCGCAAGCGGGCACGCCGCAAGACCTGTACGAGCGCCCGACCTCTGCTTTTGTGGCCGGGTTCATGGGCGAAGCGGTGTTGTTTGATGGGCAGTCGCTCAGCGATGGCAAGGTGCAGTTGGGGCCTTTGCGGGTGGTGCCACGCCACGCCGTGGCACGGGGGGCAGTGCGGGCTGCCGTGCGCCCCGAAGCTTGGTTGGTGGGGCGAGAACTGTCGGATGGCGAAATCTTGCCCGACCTTTTGTCGGCCACGCTCAAGCAGTGGTCTTATCTGGGCAGTTTTGTCGAGTTGAGCTTTGACACGGTCTTGGGTGCGGTCTTTGTGGTCTCTCCCGATGTCTCGCGCGACTGGCAGGTCGGTCAGGTGCTGGCCTTGGGTTTGCCTGTTAATAGTGTGTCCGTGGTGGCCGTGTGATGGAGCGCAAAGTCATGGTTCAGGATGTGGTCTTCGATTTGGGCGGTGTGGTGTTCCGTTGGCAGCCTATGGTGTTGTTGCAGGAGCTGTTTCCGACGCAAGTGACCAACGAGACGGTGGCCAGCGAATGGGCGAGCGCAATTTTTCAAACCTTTCACCCCGAGGCCGATTGGGCTTTGTTCGATCTGGGACTGATAGAGCCTCAGCCACTGGCAAAACGCATCGCCCAGCGCACCGGTTTGGCCGAGGCCGACTTGCTTCATCTGATCGTCAACATCCCCCCGCACCTGTTGCCCATTCAAGGAACGGTGGATCTGATCCATGACCTCAAGGCGCAGGGGCATCGTTTGTATTTCTTGTCGAACATGCCGGCAGGCTATGCAGATCATCTGGTTCGAGAGAATGATTTTTTTGCATTGTTTGAAGAAGGTATTTTTTCTGCTCATGTGCAGCAAATCAAACCGCAGCCCAACATCTTTGCCACAGCCCAGGCACGCTGGCCGCTGCAAGGGACACCGGTTTTTATCGATGATGTGCAGCACAACATCGATGCTGCAGCTTTGCATGGCTGGCAACCGATTCGATTTGAGACACCTCAGCAAGTGCGGTCTGCATTGGTCGGTTTGAACTGCTTGGCTACTGCTTGATGGGGGATCCGTTCAATCGACATGGTCTGGAAATCTTGGTGCTCAAGTCCAAGGCCCTTTCCAGTTCGGTGCTTTGTGTCAGGGAATTGAACGCTGCTTCAAAAGCCGGGTGAACAGCAGATGTTCGCAGTCGGGGTCGCTGCAGTCGTTGCATTGCCACACGCTACGGCCCTGGTTGATCGCGAACTGGCCTTGCTCACGGATGTGTTGCGCGGAGGCATCCTCGCCCGCCAAACCCAGAGCCAGCAAGGCGTTGTTCAAGCGCCCTGGCCCTTGGCCATACACCACCCGATAGGCCATGCCTGAGCGCTCCAGAGCTTGCCGCAACAGGGTGTCGACCGGGCCACGTACTTGGGGGCCATCGCGTTGCAGGCCGTCGGCCACCCAGGGCAGGTCCAGGCCCGTGACCAAGGTGATGTCGTACAGTGCTTGGTGCGCCAAAGCCATGGGGTAGAGGCTTTCGTCATCAAACAGAAGCTGGCTGTAGACGGCGGTCATCAGGGGTGTGGTGTCTGACAACAGCCAGGTGTCGGGCGCTGGCTGGCCCGTTGGATGCGCGGCTTGGGCTTGCTGCTCAGCGATGGCCATTTGCTCGTGGCGCTGGGGCGTTCGGCCTGCGCGGTCGCACCACAGACGCAGCACTTCGTTCACCGTGTGCACCGCTTGGCCGCGTGCGCGCAAAACGCCTGCCAGGGCTTGGGTGAGCCAGCTTTTGCCGGTGCTTTCAGCACCCAGCACGGCAACGCGCAGGGGCCTCATGGTCCTGCAGGCGCCCACCCAACGGGTTGAGGGCTCATTTGGCGATCTGCACGAAAATTTCGTTGGCCTTGACCATGCCCAGTTCATGGCGGGCACGCTCTTCCACCATGTTCAGGCCTTCCTTGAGGTCGTTGACTTCGGCGCTCAGCTGCTCCATGCGGCGGCGTGCTTCTTCGTTGGCCTGTTTTTGTTGCGCCAATTCCTGGCGCAACTCGCTCACATGCGGCAAGCTGCCCGGCCCGAACCACAGTTGGGCTTGCACAATCGCCAGCAGGGCGAAAAGCACAATCGGGACCAGGCGGTTGCCCATGATTTATGGCTCAGCGCAGGTTGTAAAACGCGCTGCGGCCAGGGTACACCGCGACTTCGCCCAGGTCTTCTTCGATGCGCAGCAGCTGGTTGTACTTGGCCATTCGGTCCGAGCGGCTCATCGAGCCGGTCTTGATTTGGCCGGCGTTCAGGCCCACAGCAATGTCGGCAATGGTGCTGTCTTCGGTCTCGCCCGAGCGGTGAGAGATGACGGCGGTGTAACCGGCGCGCTTGGCCATTTCGATGGCTGCAAACGTTTCGGTCAAGGTACCGATCTGGTTGATCTTGATCAGGATCGAGTTGGCGATGCCTTTGTCGATGCCCTCTTTGAAGATCTTGGTGTTGGTCACGAACAGGTCGTCACCCACGATCTGCACATTCTTGGCCAGGCGGTCGGTCAGCACTTTCCAGCCGTCCCAGTCGCTTTCGGCCATGCCGTCTTCGATGCTGATGATGGGGTACTTGTCGCACCAGGTCGCCAGCATGTCGGTCCACTGCTCGGATGTCAGGCTGATGCCGCCTTCACCTTCGAGCACATACTTGCCGTCCTTGTAGAACTCGCTGGCCGCGCAGTCCAGGCCAATGGCGATTTGCTCGCCAGCGGTGTAACCGGCTGCGGCAATCGCGTCGAGCACCATCTGGATGGCGGCTTCGTGGCTGTCCACGTTGGGGGCAAAGCCGCCTTCGTCGCCCACGGCAATGCTCATGCCTTTGTCGTGGATGATTTTCTTCAAGGCATGGAACACTTCTGCGCCCCAACGCACAGCCTCGCGGAACGACGGTGCGCCCACGGGGATGATCATGAACTCTTGCAAGTCCAGGTTGTTGTTGGCGTGTGCGCCGCCGTTGATGACGTTCATCATGGGCACGGGCAGTTGGTTGCCGTTCATGCCGCCAAAGTAGCGGTACAGCGGCAGGCCAGACTCTTCGGCCGCAGCGCGGGCCACGGCCATGGACACGGCCAGCATGGCGTTGGCACCCAGGCGTGACTTGTTGTCGGTGCCATCCAGGTCGATCAGGGTGCGGTCCAAAAAGGCCTGCTCTGAGGCATCCAGGCCCAGCACGGCTTCGGAGATTTCGGTGTTGATGTGCTCCACAGCCTTGAGCACGCCTTTGCCCAAATAGCGGCTCTTGTCGCCGTCACGCAGCTCAATGGCTTCGCGGCTGCCGGTCGATGCGCCAGAAGGCACAGCGGCGCGGCCCATGACGCCGGACTCCAGCAGCACGTCGCATTCGACGGTGGGGTTGCCACGGCTGTCGAGAATTTCACGGCCGACGATATCAACGATTGCACTCATTTTTGAACTCTCTCAATTGAAAAATAAAACGGGTCTACAAAGCCAGCGGGTCAGACGCCTTCGACGGCCACCATGCGCATGATGGCGGCGCCTTCACGCGCTTCGCGGGCTTTGAGGTATTCAGGCAGTTCGTAAAAGGCCTTGGCGGCCTCGAACGAGGGGAACTTCAGGACGACGATGCGCTCAGGGGCCCAGTCGCCTTCGAGCACTTGCACCTGGCCACCACGAACGCAGACTTCGGCACCTGCGGTTTTCATGGCGGCTGTGGACCATTTTTTGTACTCTTCGTACTGGGTGGGGTTGGTCACCTGAACGTGCGCAATGATGTAGCCGCTCATGAGAAGTCTTCCTCTAAAAATGGGTTTTTCTTGGTGACGGCATCGAGCTGCACCAGCGTCTCAAGCAGGGCTTTCATTTTGCCCAGAGGCACGGCGTTGGGGCCGTCCGACCAGGCCTCTTGAGGCTTGGGGTGGGTTTCCATGAACAAACCTGCCACACCCGCAGCAACACCAGCGCGGGCCAGCACCGGCACCATCTCGCGCGCGCCGCCGCTGCTGGTGCCTTGGCCGCCCGGCTTTTGAACCGAGTGGGTCACGTCAAACACCACCGGAGCGCCGGTTTTGCGCATCTCGGCCAGGCTCGTCATGTCGGCCACCAGGTTGTTGTAACCAAAGCTCACACCGCGCTCGCAGGCCAGAAAGTTGTCTTCGGGCAGGCCGACTTCGCGCGCCGCGCTGCGGGCTTTGTCGATGACGTTTTTCATGTCCCAAGGGGCCAAAAACTGGCCCTTCTTGATGTTGACCGGCTTGCCCGACTGCGCCACGGCGCGGATAAAGTCGGTCTGTCGGCACAAAAAGGCGGGGGTCTGCAGCACATCGACCACGCTGGCCACGGTTTTGACCTGTGACTCGTCGTGCACATCGGTCAGGATAGGCACACCAATTTGGCGGCGCACCTCGTCCAAAATCTTCAGGCCCGCGTCGATGCCCACACCGCGCTGAGTATTCCCTGAGGATCGGTTGGCCTTGTCGAACGAGCCTTTGTAAATGAGCGGGATGCCCAGGGCCGAGCAAGCCTCTTTGAGGCGGCCCGCCACTTCGATGGACATCTCCAGACCTTCGATGGAGCAGGTACCTGCGATCAAAAAGAAGGGTTGGTTCAGGCCAACGTCAAATCCGCAAAGTTTCATGGAGGTGTCCTGTCGGTTGAGTCAGCGGGGTCAGGCCTTGGCCTTGTTCACGATCGCCGCTTTGACAAAGGCGTTGAACAGCGGGTGGCCGTCCCACGGCGTGGACTTGAATTCAGGGTGGAACTGCACGCCCACATACCAAGGGTGCACGGTTTGCGGCAACTCGACGATTTCGGTCAGCTGCTCGCGCTGGGTCAGCGCCGAAATCACCAGACCTGCCTTGCGCAAGTCGTCCAAGTAGTTGACGTTGGCCTCGTAGCGGTGGCGGTGGCGTTCGGTGACCACGTCGCCATAAATCTGATGCGCCAGCGTGCCCTTGGCCACGTCAGAGCTTTGCGCGCCCAAGCGCATGGTGCCGCCCAAGTCGGAGTTGGCGTCACGGACCTGGATGGTGCCGTCAGCGTCTTTCCACTCGTTGATGAGGGCGATCACAGGGAAGGGCGTTTCGGGTTCGAACTCGGTGCTGTTGGCGTCCTTCATGCCGGCCACATGGCGGGCATATTCGATGGTGGCCACTTGCATGCCCAGGCAAATGCCGAGGTAAGGCACTTGGTGTGTGCGGGCGTATTGCGCGGTCTCGATCTTGCCTTCCACGCCGCGCTTGCCAAAACCGCCGGGTACCAGCACGCCGTCAAAGTGGGCGAGGCTGGCCACGGTCTCGGGGGTGATGGTTTCGGAGTCGATGTGCTCGATCTTCACGCGCACATGGTTACGCATGCCGGCATGCCGCAGCGCTTCGTTGACCGATTTGTAGCTGTCCGACAGCTCAACGTATTTGCCCACCATGGCAATCGTCACTTCGCCTTGCGGGTGCTCGGTATCGTGCACCAAATCGTCCCAGCGCTTGAGGTTGGCAGGCGGTGTGTTCAGGCGCAGTTTGTCGCAGATCAGTCCGTCCAAGCCTTGCTCGTGCAGTACGCGGGGCACTTTGTAGATGGTGTCCACGTCGGGCATGGAGATCACGCCCCAGCTTTGCACATTGGTGAAGAGCGAAATTTTGTCGCGCTCGTCGTCCGGAATGTAGCGGTCTGCACGGCACAGCAGGGCATCGGGCTGGATGCCGATTTCGCGCAGTTTTTGCACTGTGTGTTGGGTGGGCTTGGTCTTGAGTTCACCCGCCGCCGCGATCCAGGGCACGTAGGTCAGGTGCACAAAGGCCGCGTTGTTGGGCCCCAGGCGCAAGCTGAGCTGGCGCACTGCTTCGAGGAATGGCAACGATTCGATGTCGCCCACGGTGCCGCCGATCTCGACGATGGCCACATCCACCGCTTCGGGCGTGCCGTAACCTGCGCCGCGCTTGACGAAGTCCTGGATTTCGTTGGTGACGTGGGGAATGACCTGCACGGTCTTGCCCAAGTAGTCGCCACGGCGCTCTTTTTCGAGCACGCTTTTGTAAATTTGGCCGGTGGTGAAGTTGTTGGCCTTCTTCATCCGGGTGTTGATGAAGCGCTCGTAGTGGCCCAGATCCAGGTCGGTTTCTGCGCCGTCGTCGGTCACAAACACCTCGCCGTGCTGGATCGGGGACATGGTGCCGGGGTCTACGTTGAGGTAGGGGTCGAGCTTGATGAGGGTGACGGAGAGGCCGCGAGATTCGAGAAGCGCGGCGAGCGATGCGGAGGCGATTCCCTTGCCCAGGGAAGACACCACACCGCCGGTGACGAAGACGAATTTGGTCATGTCCAAGACGGGAGCCTTCAGCCCCCGGTAGGTGGAAATCGTGATTATAGACAGTCGGGTTCGGGGTTTTCCCGGTCGGCGTAGGTTTCTTGTTGGTTTACTGGTGGCGTCGGCTGTCGTTGTCAGCGCTTCTTGTCTCTGCTTGTTGTCCGCGCCGGGGCCAGGGCTGGCCGGTCGGGCTCATACTCGCTTCGCTCGCCAAATCGCCCGATCCGGCCAGCCCTGGCCCCGGCGCTGCGCTGCTGTCCATTTCTCCGGTCACCACGTTCAAGCCAATCCGCACTGAATGCGCAGCGGTCTGCTACATTCCCCTGCCATGAGCACATTGGCTGGAAAACACATCGTTCTGGGCTTGTCGGGCGGCATCGCGGCCTTCAAGTCGGCAGAACTCTGCCGCGCCTTGGTCAAGGCGGGCGTCACCGTGCAGGTGGTCATGACCGAGGCGGCCGAGCACTTCATGACGGCAGTGACCATGCAGGCCCTGTCGGGCAGGCCGGTTTACACCTCGCAGTGGGACCCGCGTGAGTCCAACAACATGGCGCACATCAACTTGAGCCGCGAAGCCGATGCGATTGTGGTGGCCCCGGCCAGTGCCGATTTTCTGTCCAAGCTGCTGCACGGCGGCGCAGACGAATTGCTCAGCCTGATGTGCTTGGCTCGACCACTGGACAAGGTGCCGTTGATCGTGGCCCCGGCCATGAACCGCGAAATGTGGTCCAACCCCGCTACCCAGCGCAACGTGGCGCAACTCAAGGCCGACGGCATCCATGTGCTGGATGTGGGGCAGGGCGACCAAGCTTGCGGCGAAACGGGTGACGGGCGCATGCTCGAAGCCGATGAAATTTTGGATGACCTTGAGGCGTTTTTTAGCCCCAAGGTGCTGGCGGGCCAGTCGTTGTTGGTGACCGCAGGTCCCACTTACGAGGCCATCGATCCGGTGCGGGGCATTACCAATTTGTCGAGCGGCAAGATGGGTTTTGCCATTGCGCGTGCGGCCCGCATGGCGGGTGCCGATGTGACCCTGATCGCAGGCCCGGTGAGCCTGGCCACGCCCCGAGGCGTCAAACGCGTGAACGTGCGCTCCGCCCGCGACATGCTGCAAGCCGTGCAGGCCCATGTTCCTGATCGGGGTGTATTTGTCGCCACAGCTGCGGTGGCCGACTGGCGCCCGGCCAATTCGGCTGACCAGAAGATCAAAAAAGACGGATCAGGGCAGACGCCCGAGCTGAGCTTTGTGGAGAACCCCGACATTTTGGCCACCGTGGCCCAGTCGGCCTCGGCGCAAAAAGGCGCGCTGTTTTGCGTCGGCTTTGCCGCCGAAAGCCACGACCTGCTGGCCTACGCCACGGCCAAACGATTGCGCAAGCAAGTGCCGTTGCTGGTGGGCAACATCGGTCCGGCCACTTTTGGGCAAGACAACAACGCCTTGCTGCTGGTGGACGCCCAAGGCGATCGGGAGCTGCCGCAGGCCAGCAAGCAGGTGCTGGCCGTTCAACTCATTGAAGACATTGCCCGGCGGTTGGGCGGAGCACAAGCATGACCATGAACCTTGACGTCAAAATTCTCGATGCGCGCATTGCCGCGCAAATGCCCCATTACGCGACCCCTGGCAGCGCAGGTTTGGATCTGCGCGCGTGCCTGGATGCACCGCTCACCTTGGCACCCAATGCCTGGCAGCTGGTGCCCACGGGCATCGCGATCCACCTCAAGGACCCTGGTTACGCGGCCATGCTGCTGCCGCGTTCGGGTCTGGGCCACAAGCATGGCATCGTGCTGGGCAATTTGGTGGGCTTGATCGACAGCGATTACCAAGGGCAGTTGATGGTCAGCGCCTGGAACCGCAGCGACGTGGCGTTCACCATTGAACCCATGGAGCGCATCGCTCAGATGGTGATCGTGCCCGTGGTCCAAGCCACGTTCAACGTGGTCAATGAATTTGCTGCACCCAGCGAGCGCGGCGAAGGCGGTTACGGCTCGACCGGCAAAAAATAAGCGCCCTGCAGGGCGCTGGTGACGGGGTCAGTGCAGCGTGGGCGGCGACAGGCTGCCCTCGTCGCCGACTTCAATCTTGAAAAACCCCGTGCCGCAGCTGCCGCTGCCCACTTCAGCCTCGGTGGGCTCGCGCACCGATTCCACCTTCAGGTGCAGCCGCAGCGCAATGCCCGACAGCGGGTGGTTGCCGTCCAGCACCACATGCTCGGGGTAGATTTCGGTCACGGTGTAGAGCACGTTGCGCGGTGCATCGGGGTGGCAGCCCTCCGGCAAGGCGGTGCCTTCGATGGTGAGGCCAGGCTCGAGTCCTTCGGGAAAGAGGGCCAGAGGCTCCAAGAAAAGCAGCTCTTCGTTGAAGTCGCCAAAGGCGTCTTCGGGCTCCAGGTGCAGGTCGACCTTGGCGCCTTTTTCGTGGCCTTGCAGGGCTTCTTCGATCTTGGGCAGGAGGTCCTGGCCGCCAATGAAAAATTCAACGGGCTCGTCCAGGGTGTCCAGAACTTCGCCCAGCGTGTCTTTGAGTGTCCAGGTCAGTGCGACCACAGAAGGTGTCTTGATTTCCATAGGACAATTGTCGCAGTTTGGCGGCCTGTTTTGGGCCGTCTTGTCTTTAGCGCAGGTCTTTCGGTCTGTGCAACCGGATTCCCCACATGAACACAGAACAAGCCCTGGCCCTGCTCGGTGGCCTGACCCCCAGCCAATTCATGAAGCGCCATTGGCAAAAAAAACCATTGCTGGTGCGCAATGCCATCCCGGGCTTTGTGCCCTGCGTTGGCCGCGCCGACTTGGTGGCTCTGGCGGGCGAGGAGGGCGTGGAGTCGCGTTTGATCGTGGATTCACCCAAGGGCTGGAAGATGAAGCACGGCCCATTCCCGAAGCGAAGCTTGCCGCCGTTCAGCCAGAAAAAATGGACTTTTCTGGTTCAAGGTGTGGATTTGCACCACGACGGTGTGCACGCGCTGATGCAGCAGTTTCGCTTTGTGCCGGATGCTCGGCTGGACGATGTGATGATCAGCTACGCCACCGATGGCGGTGGTGTGGGGCCGCACTTTGACAGCTACGACGTGTTTTTGCTGCAGGCGCATGGCCAGCGCCGTTGGCGCATTGGCCGCAACAAAGACTTGACCCTGCAATCGGGCGTGCCACTGAAAATCTTGCAAAACTTTGAAGCCGAAGAAGAGTTTGTACTCAACCCCGGCGACATGCTGTATCTGCCGCCCAAATACGCTCACGATGGCGTGGCCATGGGTGAATGCATGACCTGGTCGATTGGCTTTCGCGCGCCGCAAGAAGGCGAATTGGCCCGAGAGCTGTTGTTGGGCTTGGCTGACGAGGCCTTTGACGGCGTGGGCGATGCTTTGTACCGTGACCCAAAACAAACGGCTGTGTCCTCTCCTGCCGTCATTCCACCCTCTTTGTCCAGCTTTGCACGTCAAGTGATTGATAAAGCGCTGAAAAACCCTCAATTGCTGGACAGCTTGTTGGGTGAATACCTGACCGAACCGAAATCGAATGTCTGGTTTGAAGGCCCGCTGGCCGAAACGGACCTGTCAATGGGCGTGCAACTCGACCGGCGCACCAAAATGATGTACGACGACAGGCACATCTTCATCAATGGAGAGAGCTTTCAGGTTGCAGGCAGAGATGCAGTTGTTTTGCGTCAGTTGGCCGACGATCGGACGATATCGAGGCAAAAATTTAAAATTTTGAGCACCGATGCCAAAGACGCAGTGATCGATTGGGCATCTGCTGGCTGGTTAAAGCGTCTTTGAGCAGGCTTTTAAAATGAATTTTTGCACCAAATAAATGCAAGCTGGCGGTCAGGATCCAAACGGTGGACTAGGGAAAACGCTATAATCTTAGGCTGGGTACAAAAGAGCTCGAGTGCTTTTGGCTCAGTTTCAACGGTTTTAACTTCCGTTGAAACAATTTCCGGAAATTGTTTTCACATTCACACCTTAGGAAAATCAAAATGAACAAGTCCCTCGTTCTGGCCGCCATCATCGCTGCAGCTGCTTTGTCCGCATGCGGTAAAAAAGAAGCTGCAGCTCCTGCTCCAGCGCCAGCTGCTGCCGCTCCTGCTGCTGACGCATCGGCTCCTGCCGCTGCTCCAGCTGCTGACGCATCGGCTCCAGCTGCTGACGCATCTGCTTCCAAGTGATCGCATTCATCCGGTGAAAGCCGGATGGGTCAAAAAAAACCCCGCTTTGCGGGGTTTTTTTTCGTCTGTAAATCAAAGGATCAGCGCAGCTCGGCAGCAATCAGTTTCAATATCCGCTCGGCATCCTGTGCCGATGGCTCAGGTTGCCCACTGGCGGTCAGCACGCGCAGCGTGCTTTGGTTGTCTGCAGAACTCGTGAGATTGATCTGGTATTTGGTCAGCGTTGAGGGAGTGTCTTTGTTGCTGCCAAACAGACGCCCAATGAAGCCCTTCGGTTGTGCGGTGGTGCCAGCGGCCACGAAGCGTACGAAGTACACGCCGGCCGAGCGGTCGCGGTCTTCCACGGTGAACCCGCTGCGGTCCAGTGCAACGCCTGTGCGTCGCCACGCGCGGTCAATATTGTCCTGAAGCACGATGACCGGTTGGCCGTTCAGGCGTGTGACTTGGCTGCCTGTGTCTGTAGCGCTGGCAGCAGCCGTGGCGGTTTTCGCAGCTTCTGGCGACGTGCCCAGCTTGACCATCAGGCGGCGCAGGAATTCGATTTCCAATTCAGCGTCGCTTGGGCGAGGTTGCCAAATGGTCGACGTTTTTTGACTGTCTGAGTAGTTTTCAATCATGCCCCGGTGGGTGATGTAGATCTCGACGCCGCCTTGAGCGTTTCGCTCTACGCGGGTCCTGAATTTGTCACGCTCGCCCGTGGAGTACAACGAGTCCAGCACTTTGCCCAAGGTTTTTCGAATGAAGTCTTGGGGAAGTTTGGCCCGGTTTTCAGCCCAATCGGTTTCCATGACGCCGATGTCGGGTGCATCGGTGGTCAGCACAAAGCCATTGCTGGTCCAAAACTCCCGCAGTGGCTCCCAGACTTTGTCGGCTGGCAAACTGGTCACCAGCCAGCGCTGATTGCCTTGACGTTCTATTCTGACGGGCCCCAGTGCGTTCGCTGCTGTGCCCGCATCGACCACGCGGCTGCCCGCATTCTGAAAACCCGAAGCTGTGTTCGACGTGCTCTCGAGGGCATAACGCGATTCTTTGCGCAACTGCGTCAGGTCCGGTGGAATTTCGAGCGTGGGCGCCTTGGCCGCGCTTTTGTAGTTGATTTTGTCTTCTTGCAGCATCGAACATCCACTGAGCAAGGTGGCCAAGGCCAAGACTGTTGAGGTGCGCTTAAACGGAGCAGAGAACATGGCGTTAAAAATCAGAGGGTTCACAAATATCCTTGGGGTATCCATCAAATGAGTTCGCTGGCCTTCAAGGCCGCTTCGACCACGGGCTGTTGAGATGCGGACAGCTCGGTCATGGGCAAGCGCAATGTGGGGCCGCACAGGCCCATGCGCTGCATGGCCCATTTCACGGGAATGGGGTTGGCTTCGACAAACAGGTTTTTGTGCACGGGCAGCAACTTGAACTGGATGCGCATGGCTTCTTTGACGTCGCCACGGGTCGCTGCCATGCACAGCTCGTGCATAAGCCGCGGGGCCACGTTGGCGGTCACGCTGATGTTGCCGGCTCCGCCACACAGCATCAGGGCCACAGCGGTGGCGTCATCGCCAGAAAACACCGCAAATTCTTTGGGGACATCACGGATGAGCCACTGCGCGCGCTCGATGTTGCTGGTGGCTTCTTTGATGCCGATGATGCCAGGCACTTGGGCCAAGCGCACCACAGTCTCGTGCTGGAGATCGGCCACTGTCCGGCCTGGTACGTTGTACAAAATCACGGGCAACTCGGGCACGGCCTCGGCAATGGCTTTGAAGTGCTGGTACAGGCCTTCTTGGGTGGGCTTGTTGTAATAGGGCACCACTTGCAGTTGGGCGTCAGCGCCGACTTTTTGTGCAAATTTGGCCAGATTGATCGCTTCGGCGGTGGAGTTCGCGCCACAACCGGCAATGATGGGGATGCGTTTGGCCGCTTGTTCGACCGAGACGCGGATGATTTCGCAGTGCTCGTCCACCGTGACGGTAGGCGATTCGCCCGAAGTGCCCACCACCACGATGGCATTGGTGCCTTCGGCCACATGCCAGTCGATCAGTTTTCGCAAAGTCGGGTAATCCACATGGCCGTCTGCGAGCATGGGGGTGATCAAGGCAGGAATGCTGCCGCGGATGGGGCGAAATTCGGTGGTCATGTCAGGGGTTTCTGAGCAGGAAAAAGGACCATTCTAACGAGTGCAAGTCAGGGGGCGTTTGGCATCCCCTTCGCCGGGGCTAAGCCATGCAAACGCACCAAGCTGAAGAGATTTCATGCGGCTTGCAAGGGCCAGCGTTCGATGTCACCGGATAGCCCGGCGCGCACGGCCACAATGCGCTGCACAAACCGGTCTGGCGAGGACTCGAAACCGTCTTCGTACGCCACGGTGCGCAAGCCTTCGGTGGCTTGCAGCAGCTCACCGGGTTGCAGCAAAAAGTCTGGCCGAGAGGGTTTGCCCACGCTTTCGTTGCCGGCTGCAAAGGTTTCGTAGATCAACACGCCGCCCGGGGCCACGCTGGCCACCAGGGTGGGCAGCAAGGGCCGCCAGAGGTAATTTGTGACCACCACGCAGCCAAATGTTTGCCCGGCAAAGGGCCATGGGCCGTTTTCGATGTCGGCACAAATGACGGGTCCATTGGACTGGGCCATGGCAACCGCTTCGGGGTTGCGGTCCACGCCGGTCACGCGGTGCCCCAGCGCGGCCAGATAACGCAGGTGGCGGCCAGCGCCGCAGGCCACATCGAGCACGGTGCTGCCAGGGGCAATCAGGTGGGCCCAGCGTTGGACCCAGCCAGAGGGGTTTTCGGTACCGTGCATGTTCATTCAGGGGACAAAGTTAAAAACACGACCACAGCTGGTCGGCCAGCATCACCACCACATCGGGTTGGGCATACAGCCCAAAGGTGATGGCCAACGTCAGGGCGGCCAGCAGCCAAAGGGTGCTTCGGGTGTTCATGCGGTTTGGGGCGATTGACGCACGATGGGGCTCTCACGCACCGGCAGGTTCACCAGTGCGGCCAACACGCCCAGCGCAATGGACAGGTACCAAACGATGTCGTAGCTGCCGGTTTTGTCGTACAAATAGCCGCCCAGCCACACGCCCATGAAGGAGCCGATCTGGTGGCCGAAAAAGATGAAACCGCTGAGCATGGACAAATGCGCCACCCCAAAAATATGCGCCACCGCCGCGTTGGTGGGCGGCACGGTGGACAGCCACAGCAAACCCATCACGGCTGAAAAGATGTAAACGCTGGTGGGCGACAGGGGAACCAGCAAGAATAAGGTGATGGCCACCGAACGCGAAATGTAGATGGTGGCCAGGATGTGCTTTTTCGGGATTTTTGGGCCCATGGTGCCCGCAATGTAGGTTCCCACCACGTTGAACAGGCCAATCAGGGCCAGCGCGTAACTGGCCACTTGCGGGGCCATGCCGTGGTCTTTCAGGTAGCTGGGCATGTGCACACCGATGAACACGACCTGAAAGCCGCACACAAAATAGCCCGCCATCAGCAGCTGAAAACTCGGGTACTTGAAGGCTTCTTGCAGCGACTGAAGGATGGTCTGTTCGCGTTTGACCTGGCCCGGCGCGTGCAAAGCTGGCTCACGCAGTCCCCAAGCCAGCGGAATGATGAGCACGGTGGCGGCGGCCAAAATCATCAAGGCGTTTTGCCAACCTGCCTGACTGATCAGCATGCCTTCCACGGGCACCATCAAAAACTGACCGAAGCTGCCGGCCGCGGCCGCAATGCCCATGGCCCATGAACGGCGCTCAGCCGGTACGTTGCGCCCGATCACGCCATAAATCACGGCGTAGGTGGTGCCCGCCTGCGCGGTGCCGATGAGGAGGCCCGTGAACAGTGCAAACATCCAGGGCGTTTGGGCCTGTGCCATGCCCACCAGCCCCAATCCGTACAGCAAGGCTCCGGCCGTGATGACGCGGAAGGCGCCAAACTTGTCGGCCAGCATGCCCGCAAAAATGCCCATGAAACCCCAGGCCAGGTTCTGGATGGCCATGGCAAAACCGAACTCTTGGCGGCCCCAGCCTTGGGCTTGGGTGATGGGCTGCAGCCACAGGCCAAAGCCGTGGCGAATGCCCATGGACAGGGTGACGATGGCCGCGCCGCAGATCAGCACCTGGGTCAGGGAAAGGGGTTTGTGTTGCATCCCCTGACTTTAACCAATCTCCTGGAAGTTCTTGGTGGCAAGTCAAAACCACTGTCTTTGCATCCAGTAAGTCTTCGTAAATCCCACTACAATCCGCCTCCATGGTCACCCAATCAACTGTCAAAACCCCCAGTGAGTACTCCGAAGGCTCGATCCGCGTCTTGAAGGGCCTCGAGCCCGTCAAGCAACGCCCGGGCATGTACACCCGAACCGACAACCCCCTGCACATCATCCAGGAAGTGCTGGACAACGCCGCCGACGAAGCGCTGGCGGGTTACGGTAAAAAAATCAAAGTCATCCTGCACTTGGATGGCTCGGTCAGCATCGAAGACGATGGCCGGGGCATTCCCTTTGGCCTGCATCCCGAAGAAAACGCCCCGGTGATCGAGTTAGTGTTCACCCGTTTGCACGCGGGTGGCAAGTTCGACAAGGGCAAGGGCGGTGCGTACAGCTTCTCGGGCGGGTTGCACGGCGTGGGTGTGAGCGTGACCAATGCGCTGTCCAAGCGCTTGGAGGCCACCAGCTACCGCGAAGGCCAAGTGGCCAGCCTGGTCTTTTCGGGCGGTGATGTGACCGAACAGCTGGTGACCCGCAAGTCGGGCGAGGGTGACCGCAAACAGGGCACCACGGTGCGTGCCTGGCCCGACGCCAAATATTTCGAGTCAAGCGTCCTGCCCATGACCGAGCTGACGCACCTGCTGCGCAGCAAGGCCGTGCTCATGCCCGGCGTGACGGTGACTTTGGTGAACGAGAAAACCAAAGAAACCCAGCAGTGGCAATACAAGGCGGGCTTGCGTGACTACCTGACGCAAACGCTCAACGGCGACCCGGTCATCCCCTTGTTTGAGGGCGAGGGCTTTGCCGACGCCAACCACGACAGCTTTGCCGAAGGCGAGGGCGCTTCGTGGGCCGTGGCTTTCACCGAAGACGGCGCGCCGGTGCGCGAGAGCTACGTCAACCTGATCCCGACCAGCGCGGGCGGTACGCACGACAGCGGTTTGCGCGATGGTTTGTTCACCGCCGTCAAGAGCTTCATCGAGCTGCATGGCCTGCTGCCCAAGGGTGTCAAGCTCATGCCTGAAGACGTGTTCGCCCGCGCCAGCTATGTGCTGAGCGCCAAAGTGCTCGACCCGCAGTTCCAGGGCCAGATCAAAGAGCGCCTGAACTCACGCGATGCGGTGCGTCTGGTTTCCAGCTTCGTGCGCCCGGCGCTCGAACTCTGGCTGAACGAGCACGTGGATTACGGCAAAAAGCTGGCTGAGCTGGCCATCAAGGCCGCTCAGACCCGCCAAAAAGCGGGCCAGAAAGTTGAAAAGCGCAAGAGCTCCGGCGTGGCCGTGCTGCCCGGCAAGCTGACCGATTGCGAGAGCAAAGACATCTTGCACAACGAGGTGTTTCTGGTCGAGGGCGACTCGGCCGGTGGCAGCGCCAAAATGGGCCGCAACAAAGAGTGCCAAGCCATCTTGCCCCTGCGCGGCAAGGTGCTCAACACCTGGGAAGTGGACCGCGACCGCTTGTTTGCCAACAACGAAATCCACGACATTTCGGTGGCCATTGGGGTGGACCCGCACGGGCCGAATGACTCACCCGACATGAGCAACCTGCGCTACGGCAAGGTCTGCATCTTGTCGGATGCGGACGTGGACGGCTCGCACATCCAGGTGCTGCTGCTGACCTTGTTCTTCCGCCACTTCCCCAAGCTGATCGAAACCGGGCACTTGTATGTGGCGCGGCCACCGCTGTTCAGGGTCGATGCGCCTGCACGCGGCAAAAAGCCTGCGTCCAAAGCCTATGCGCTGGACGAAGGCGAGCTGACGGCCATCATCGACAAGCTGCGCAAAGACGGCGTGAAAGAAGGCGGCTGGAGCATCAGCCGCTTCAAGGGCTTGGGCGAGATGAGCGCTGAGCAGCTGTGGGACACCACGCTCAACCCCGACACGCGCCGCTTGCTGCCCATCGAGTTGGGCCCGCTGGATAACGCTGGTACTGAAAACCTCATGACCCAGCTCATGGGCAAAGGCGAAGCCGCCGCCCGCCGTGAGCTGATGGAACTGCACGGCGACAGCATCGAAATCGACGTGTAAATCGGTGTCAATTCTTACTTGGTAATACAATGCAATGGTGCTTTCACCAGCACCCAGATCAACCCGGAGGTCAACCATGCTTTCCACACTGACCAGCAAAGGCCAAGTCACCATTCCGCAAGCCCTGCGCCAGCAATTGGGCTTGATGCCGGGGCAAGCGGTGTCGTTTGACCTCAGCGCTGACGCCAGTTGCATCACCTTGCGCCCCGCAGTCCCTGCCAAAAAGTCGCCCCAACCGGGCTTTGGCATGGTCAAAGTCAAGGGGCCGCACGTGGCTGCCGATTGGGATGCGGCCCAAGCGCTCAAGCCATGAAGCAACGCACCGCGCAGCTGACGGCGTTGGACACCAATGTGTTGGCGCGTTATTACGTGCAGGCCGAGCAAACCGATGCCGCCACGGCGCTCCAATGTGAGCATGCCCGTGCCTTGCTGGAGAGTGGCAAACCCCTCTTCGTGGCCACCACCGTGGCCTTGGAGTTGGAGTGGGTTTTGCGTGGGTTCTACAAACTGGAGGCACGCACGGTGGCCAAGGTGTTCAACCACTTGCTCAGCATGCCCCAAGTGCAAATGCAAGACCGCCAAGCCTTGCAAAGTGCCTGCGATGCCTTGAGCCAAGGTTTCGACTTTGCCGATGCCTTGCACCACGCCAGCAGCCGCCATTGCGATGCGCTGGTCACCTTTGATGCCAAAGGCTTTGCCAAGCGGGCCACTGCAAAAGGTTGGGTGCCCAAGGTGCTTGTTCCATAATCCCTGAGCTTCAATCGCCCATGACTTTGGCTGACCAACTGCGCATTGAATTGCGCGATTTCAAAACCGCAATTTACCGCGATGTGCCCAGACTCTTGCGCCTGATCCAGTCCATCCTCTCACTCAAGGCCGAGCCTTTCATACGCTGGCTGGCCAAGGTGGGCCATGAACGCATAAGCGGTGTTGAAAAAGCGGATAAATTCGCGCTGCTGGCCAACAGCATCTACCAAAAATGGACGGGCTTGAGCGTGCAGGCGCACAAGTGATGGGCAGTCATTTTTTGCCGCCTCGCAAATCGATGTCTGCCTAATTCCTCCCAACACCTGAACGCAAACCCAACAACTCGCAAAAAAAATGACCGATTTGCTGACCCCTGAAGCTTCACTGCAACCCGCTGCCCCCGAAGGCGACCACCTCGGCGCTTATGCCCAGCGCGCCTACCTGGAATACGCGCTGTCCGTCGTCAAGGGCCGCGCCTTGCCCGACGTGTGCGATGGTCAAAAGCCGGTGCAGCGGCGCATTTTGTATTCGATGGACCGCATGGGTTTGTCCTACAGCGGCCCGAACAACAACACCGCCGCCAAGCCTGTCAAAAGCGCCCGCGTGGTGGGCGATGTGCTGGGCCGTTACCACCCTCACGGCGACACCGCCGCCTATGATGCGCTGGTGCGCATGGCGCAAGACTTTTCGCAGCGCTACCCACTCATCGACGGGCAGGGCAACTTTGGCTCTCGCGATGGCGACGGCGCTGCGGCCATGAGGTATACCGAAGCGCGCTTGTCGCGCATCACCAGCTTGCTGCTCGACGAGATTGACATGGGCACGGTGGACTTCATCCCCAACTACGACGGATCGACCGAAGAGCCGCGTCAGCTGCCTGCCCGCTTGCCTTTCAGTTTGCTCAACGGTGCCAGCGGCATTGCCGTGGGCCTGGCCACCGAAATCCCCAGCCACAACCTGCGCGAAGTGGCCGACGCCTGCGTGGCGCTGATCAAGAACGACAAGCTGAGTGACAGCGAGTTGATGGCCATCATTCCCGGCCCCGACCACCCCGGCGGCGGC
>JBIKQY010000061.1:0-9971 GCA_044349465.1 Limnohabitans sp.
TCGCCCGTGGCCAATGGCAACTGGTCGTGACCGAGTTACCGCAAGGCGTGAGCTCGCAGCGCGTGCTCGAAGAGATCGAAGAACTCACCAACCCCAAAGTCAAAGCCGGTAAAAAAGCGCTTAGCGCTGACCAAGTTTTGCTTAAAGCCAGCATGCTGGCCGTGCTGGACGTGGTGCGTGACGAATCGAGCAAAGACGCCGCTGTGCGTTTGGTGTTCGAGCCCAAAACCAGCCGCATCGAACAGCAAGAACTCATCACCGCCTTGCTGGCCCACACCAGCTTGGAAACCTCGGCCCCCATCAACATGACGTCGGTCGGCATCGACGGCAAGCCGATACAAAAGTCGCTGCGCCAGATGCTGGTGGAGTGGATCAGCTTCCGCCAGACCACCATCACCCGCCGCAGCCAGCACCGCTTGAACAAGGTTTTGGACCGCATCCACATTCTGGAAGGCCGCCAGCTGGTCTTGCTGAACATCGACGAGGTGATCCGCATCATCCGCCACAGCGACGAGCCCAAGCCTGCGCTGATCGAGGCCTTCCGCTTGAGCGACCGACAGGCTGAAGACATCCTTGAGATCCGCCTGCGCCAATTGGCCCGCTTGGAGGCCATCAAGATCGAGCAAGAGCTGAGCGAGTTGCGCGGTGAGCAGGGCAAGTTGGAAGAAATTTTGGGCAGCCCCGCCGCACTTCGCCGCTTGATGGTCAAAGAGATCGAAGCAGATGCTAAGACCTTTGCCGACCCGCGCCGCACGCTGATCCAGGAAGAGAAAAAAGCCATCGCCGAAGTCAAGGTGGTGGACGAACCCGTGACCGTGGTCGTGTCGGAAAAAGGCTGGGTACGCGCCCGCACCGGCCACGGCCACGACGCCACGAGTTTTGCCTTCAAGGCGGGTGACGGCCTGTATGGCACTTTTGAATGCCGCACGGTCGATACGTTGCTAATCTTTGGCAGCAACGGTCGCATCTACAGCGTAGCTGTGGCCACACTCCCCGGTGCCCGTGGTGATGGTCAGCCCGTGACCACGCTGATCGAACTGGAGCCCACCACGCAAATCGCCCACTACTTTGCAGGCCCCGCCAACGCCACGCTTCTGCTGAGCGGCTCGGGCGGTTACGGTTTCTTGGCCTCGGTCGAAAACATGATCTCGCGCAACAAAGCGGGCAAGGCCTTCATCAGCCTGGGCGACGGCGAAACTGTCTGCGCCCCCAGCCATATGAGCGGCTCCAGCGCCACCGTGCCTGCAGACAAGCAAGCCATGCCGGCGGCCACCAGCGTCTGCTGTGCGAGCACGGGCGGTCGTGTGCTGACCTTTGAGATCAGCGAACTCAAGACCATGGAAAAAGGCGGCCGTGGCCTGATGCTGATTGACCTGGAAGCCAAAGACACTTTGGCAGGCGCGGCGGCCTATACCCGCAGCGTCAAAATCGAAGGCATTGGCCGGGGCGGCAAAGAGCGCGAAGAAACGCTTGAGATCCGCAGCCTGAACAACGCCAAAACCGCCCGCGCCAAAAAAGGCAAGGTGGCGGACTTGGGCTTCAAGCCCAATCGGGTGACGCGGGTCGAGTGATCAGGGCGGAGTGATGCTTTTTTAAGCAGGCCCTGTCAGCCCTTGCGGGGTGGGGCTTTGGCGGCTTGTTCCTGCACTTGTCCACAGCTTTGGGCACGTATTGCGGGGACAGTTTCAGGGGCTTGATGGTGTGATCAGATCACGTCGTGTGCATCGGGGATCTGTGCAGGCACTGCGTCCAATGCGGCATTGAATTTGGCCAGATTTGCCCTGTCGGCGCGTTCTTTGAGATACGTTTCAGTGGCCAAAGCGGAAACCTTTTCGGCGACAGCACTGGCAATGAACTGATTCATGGAGATGTGGTCCTGGCTGGCAATGGTTTTGGCCATGTTGTGCAGTGAGTCGGGCAAGCGGATGCTGATAGTGCTCATGGCAGGTTCTCCAATAGCTGAAGCAATTGTTTGGGTGTAATGACTTTGACGTCAAAGGTGTTGGCTTTTTTGAAGTCAGCGACATTCCAGGTGACGATGCTGGCTTGTGATTTGACAGCCAATTCCAGCAAAAAATCGTCATCTGGATCTTTGAGCACAGGACGCCAGAGGTAAAAAATTTTGTGATGCTCGCTTTGAGCACATACAAAGTTGATCACATCGTCAATTTGCGTGGCTGACAAGGCCAGTTGTCCCCTTTTGAGGACGGCTTCGTATTCGGCAATCAGGGGGGCTGACACCTGCAGTGCAAACCTGGATTGTCCCACCATGCTCAGCAGCTGGAATGACACGCCCAATCGTGAGCGCAAAGCGCTGAACAACACATTGGTGTCCAAAATGATGCGTGGCGGCAGATTCATTTTGGTATTCTCGGTGATACCAAAATTCTTGTCAAACCCAGCGACTTTGGCCCATTCAAAACCTGGTCAAACCGCGTCGTGGTCACCGATGTTGATGGGAGCGATTTGTTGAACCTGAATCAGTATTACCAGGGTGATTTGGTAAGACAGGTTTTGGATACCGTATGCATGCCCGTCAGACGCCACGACAGGGCGTGCAAGCGCAGCGAGATGGTGGCCCAGGTCTGTTCAGCCATAGCCGATTAGATGGCGGCAATGCCGCGCACCTTGAGTCGTTTGCCGTCAAATGGGTCGCGATGTGAGGCTGTGCTCAGATGGACGCATGATTTTTAATGCTGCTGATCGCATTGCGAATCGTGTGAATGGGGCTTGCTCAAAGTTTGAGCAAGCCTCGCCAGCCCTTGCGGGTTGGGGCTTTGACGGCTTGTCCCTGCACTTGTCCACAGCTTTGGGCACGGGGTTTGGGGACAAATCAGACTTGAAGCCGCCAGTTTAGCCCTGTGCACCCAAAAGGTAATCAATCTTGCCCACCTCTACGCCGTTGTGACGCAAGATGGTGTATGCCGTGGTGATGTGGAAGTACATGTTGGGCAGCATCCAGCCTGTCAGGTAATCCTGGCCTTTGAGGGTGCGGGTTTTGCCCGGGCCTGCAGGAAAGGTGATCTCTTTGTCTTCGGTGCCGTCCAGCGCAGCGGCGGGCACGGTGGCGATGAAGGCCAGGGTTTTCTGAATGCGTTCTTGCAATTGGGCCAGTGTGGTTTCGGTGTCATCGAACTTGGGGGCTTCGACGCCGCTCAAGCGCGCCACGCCATTTTTAACCGCGTCGCAAGCGATCAGCACCTGGCGGGTGAAGGGGAACATGTCGGGGGCCAGGCGGTAGGTGGTGAGCGCCGTGGGGTCGATCTTTTTGGTGTCGACGAATTGCTCGGCCTTGGCCAGGATGTGGCTCAGGTTGGTGAGCATGCGGGTGCACACGGGCAGGCTGGCGCTGGACATGGAAATGGTCATGAAAGTCTCCGGTGGTTGTTGAAAGCTCAAGGTTTTGAAATTCAGGCGTTGGTCACAGGCAAAGACTGGACCGCCTCGCCAATGGCATAAAAGTGGCCGCCCGCCACATGGTGCAGGCTGCGCAGTTCGGGTGGCGCATTTTCAAAGTGCCAGCGGCCTTGGCTGAAGACACGTTCATCGGCCCAGGCACCGATCACTTCAGCCAGGATCAAGTCGTGTGGCCCCGCCACATGGGCGGTGGCGGGCAGCACGCGGCATTCCATCTGGGCAATGCAGCCGTCCACCAAGGGCACGCCGGTCTGCGGTGCGGCTTGGGTGCTGATCTTGCACAGGCTCAGTTTGTCGGGGTGGTTATGGCCGCTCATGCCGCCTGCGGCCATGACCAGGTCTTTCATGGCCACCGTGGGCACGCAGAGGCTGAGCACGCCCGAAGCGTCAATCAGCTCCCGGGTGAGGGTGCTTTTGTCGACCACGACCGCGATTTTGGGGGTGTCAAAGTCCAGCGGCATGGCCCAGGCGGCGGCCATCACATTGGCGCGGCCTGCGTGTGCGCTGCCCACCATCACGGTGGGGCCGTGGTTGAGCAGGCGGTAGGCGTGTTTCAGGTCAACGGGGTGCATGGACAGTCAGCGGGGTTCAGGCAAGAGCACAGAGCGCTCTTTTTGGTACTGGTCGTAAGGGGGCAGTTTGCTGCCCGACGATGTGCCACTGCCCACCGACTTGGCTTTGTCCTGAGCGCGAATTTCTTCGTAAACGGCTTGCGTGGACACCAAGCCGCAGCCCGAAAGGACCGTCAGCAGCGTCAAGGCCAAAAGGATCTTGGTGGTCATTTGCGCTTGTTGAACTTTTGCCAGTACTGAAATTCGTCCGCACGGACTTCGTATTCCAGGTCGTCCACGCGCATGAGCATGCGCTCTTTGGCGTCGCTCACGGCGCGGTTGTAGATGCTGGGGCCGATTTCTTCGAGGACAAAACCAAGCAGGGCACCGGCAGAAATGTTGCCGATTTTTTGCTCGAAGTTGGCCTCAAAGTAGCGCTCGATGCTGGCAATCGCCTGAGCGCGGTCTTCTTTGCTCAGTTCGATGGACATGGCCGCAGATCAGCCGATTTCGGCGATGAGTTCAATCTCAACGCAAGCGCCCATGGGGATTTGCGCCACACCAAAGGCGCTGCGGGCATGTGCGCCGACCTGGGGGCCAAAGACCTGGCCGAGCAATTCGCTGCAGCCGTTGGTGACCAGGTGTTGCTCGGTGAAGTCACCTGTGGAGTTGACCAAGCTCATCACTTTGACGATGCGCTTGACCTTGTTCAGGTCGCCCACAGCAGCGTGCAGGGTGCCCATCAGGTCAATGGCCACAGCGCGAGCGGCTTGTTGGCCTTCAGCGGTGCTGATGTTTTTGCCATGTTGGCCGACCCAGGCTTTGCCGTCTTTTTTGGCAATGTGGCCGGACAGGAAAACCAGGTTGCCGGTTTGAACATAGGGCACATAGGCCGCAGCAGGCACGGCCACGGGGGGCAATTCGATGTTCAGGGATTTCAGGGTGTCGTAAACGCTCATGGGTGACCTTCGTGGTGGTTGATGGGTGGATTCCTTCTTGTCAAGGATGAACCACAACAAATTGGAATTGTCGCCGAATCTGGTCTGCCCGTTGGACGGGTTTACTTGGGAACAGGCGCGTCACATGGTGCCACCGTCACCGCCACTTCGAGGGTGTGGGCCCCACCCCCTTGCAAGACCCCCCGTAAGGGCGAGACATCGGCAAAATCGCGACCGACAGCCAGGCGCACATAGTCCAGGCCAGGGCTGGCCAAGCCGGTGCGGTTGTTGGTGGGGTCCAAGTCCAGCCAGCCTTGGCAAGCATGGTTGGCCAACTCGGGCAGGTAGACCGAGCCCCAAGCGTGCGAGGCATCGCTGCCCACCAGTCGTGTTTGCCCCGGAAGCGGTTGGGTCAGCAGGTAGCCGCTCACGTAGCGGGCAGGCAAGCCCAGCGAGCGCAAACAGGCCAACAAGATGTGGGCGAAGTCTTGGCAAACGCCGCGTTGGTCTTGCAGGGCTTGCAGGGCAGGGGTGTCGATGTCGGTGCTGGCGGTTTCGTAGCTGAAATCATGGTGCATGCGCGCTGTGAGTTCTTGTGCCGCCTGCATCAGTGACCTGCCGGGGGTGAAACTGCTTTGCGCATAAACCAGGAATGCTTCATGCACGGGCGCATGGTGCGAGCCAAAAACAAAGCGGCTGTGCACATCGCCCAGGTGGCCTGCCCTGTAACGAAAATGTTCCCGCACCGACTCCCAGCTTTGGCTGGTGCTGGCCGAAGGCAGGTCGATTGTCTCGACTTCGCTGTGCGCTTGAACCAGCAAACCCTCGTGGGGATTTGTCAGTGACCAATAAGCGCGGTGGTTGAAAAAAGCATCGATGTTGTGCTGTACGGTGGCGGCAGGCTCGACCTGCATCCAGTGGCTGACCACCTTTTGGCAGGGCGTGTGGGCCGGCTGAAGGTGCGCGACATGTTGCGCAGTTTGTACCGATGGGCTGTAGCTGTATCGGGTGTCGTGGGTGATGTCCAGGCGCATGGGGTGTGGGGTATCAAGTGTTCACGCTGTAACGGACTTGGCCGCTGTGCGTGAAAAACAGGCTGCACAGCTGGTCTGAGACCTCTCGGGCGGCACTTTGGCATTGCACCAGTGTGGCTTGAAGTGGCAGCGCTTGGTTGCTCGTAGCGTTCAGGGGCCACAGCGCATCGGGCCGCAGGTTGATCAGCGCGGGCAGGCGCTCGGCCATGGGCAAGGTGGCCCCATCGGCCAGATGGCCCATGCGCCTAAGCCGAGAGCGCAGGGTGTGCGCCACCCAACCCAGCGAGCGGGGGTTGTCCGGGTCGGTCACCAGCAGGCCCATCAAGGCTTGGGGGGTGCGGCTTTGCTGGTACTGGGCATGAAAGCTGATGGTGCTGTCAAACAGGTCGAGCACGGCGTCGAACCCGGCTTGCTCTTCGATCAGGCCCAGCTGCACGGCTTCGTTCAGGGCGTGGGACAAAAACTCCAAGCGCTCAATGTGGCGGCCCATGGAGAGCAAACGCCAACCGTCGTCACGGCTCATGCGGTCGGTTTGTGCGCCCGTGAGGGCGGCCAGCATCTGGCTGGTATCGGCCAACAGGCGCTGCACAGCCACTGTGTCGGGCAGGCCTTCTGGCGTGGTTTGAAGCAAGGCGGGCGCTTTGGTCAGTTGGAAAAAGCGCGATTCGGCCTGCTCGAGCAAGCGCCAGTGTTCGGGCGAGAGGCGCTCGCGCACCGAGGCGGCGGCCAGGCGCACCGAGCGCAGGTTGAAACCCACGCTGGTGGCCAGTTCCTGGTCCCACAAACCGGCGATTAAGGCGCGCTCGAACACGCGGTGCGCTTGCGCGGCGGCAGGCACCCCGGCACGCACCAGTCCGTGGCGCGTGGCCATGCGGGTGATGAAGTTCAGCAAACAGGGCAGGTTCTGGTTTTCGCTGCCCAAAATTTCCAGGCTCAAGCGCACCAGGCGCAAGGTGTTTTCGGTGCGCTCGGTGTAGCGGCCCATCCAAAACAGGTTTTCTGCGGCGCGGCTGGTGACCAGGCGTTGGCGCTGCGCGATGGCGTCGCTGGCTGCCGGGAAGCTGGTGGTGCTCGGCGATGCAGGCGGCTGAGGTGGTGTAGGTCGAAGAGGCGTCAGTGATTGGGATTGAGATTGGGATTGGGATTGGGATTGGGATTGGGATTGCCCCTGACTGGGGCTGGCGGCCTGCGTGCCGACTTTGGGCGCAGAGACAGGGCCTTGCACCCACACATCGGCGCTGGAGCCGCCGCGCTGCATCGAGGCGATGCCTTCGCGGGTGCCCAGTCGTGCGAGACCTCCGGGCAGGACGTGCCAGCCGCCTTGGGCGTTGGCCACCGCGAACACGCGCAGCTCCACCGGGCGAGACTGGATGCAGGACGCGCCATTGGCACCGGTTTGCCAGGTGGGCTGGTACGACAGCGGCAGCCAGGACTGCAGGGTGTGGGCATCCGGGTCGCGCAGGATGCGGCCAGCCCATTCGTCTTGTTCGCGCCGCGTCAGGGTGTGGCCCAGCACGGGCTCGAAGCTTTGGCGGTCGGGGTGGTACGGGTAGGTGGGCTTGATCACGCAGCTTTGGATGCGCGGCAGCACATCCTGTAAGGCCGCCGCTTCGCCACACCACCAGCTGGGGATGGCGGGCAGTTGCAGTTCTTGCCCCAGCAGTTCTCGCGCCAAGCCTGGCATGAACCCCAGCAGCGCGTTCGACTCCAAAAAGCCCGAGCCGGGGGTGTTGGCCACCAGAACGTTGCCGCTGCGCACCGCTTGCAGCAAGCCGGGCACGCCCAGGGTGGAGTCGGCGCGCAGCTCCAGGGGGTCGATCCAGTCGTCGTCCACCCGTTTGAGCAGGCCATGCACGGGTTGCAGGCCTTGCAGGGTTTTGAGGTACAGCTTTTGGTCGCGCACCGTCAGATCATTGCCTTGCACCAGGCTCAGACCCAGATAGCGAGCCAGGTAGGCGTGTTCGAAATAGGTTTCGTTGTAGGGGCCGGGGGTGAGCAGGGCGATGTGGGCTGAAGCGCCAGCCGGACTGCGCGCCTTGATGCCGTCGATCAGGGTGCGGTAGGTTTCGGCCAGACGCTGCACGGCAAAGGACTCAAAGGCTTGTGGAAACTGGCGCGAGACGATTTGCCGGTTCTCCAGCAAATAGCCCAAACCCGAGGGGGCCTGGGTGCGCTGCGACAGCAACCACCAGTTGCCGTCCGGTCCGCGAGCCAAGTCAAACGCGGCCAGCGACAAAAAACGACCGCCTACCGGGGCCACGCCCTGCATGGCGGGCAGGTAGCCGGGGTGGCCGTGCACCAAGGCTGCGGGCAACTGGCCATTCAGCACCAGTTGTTGTGGCCCGTAGGCGTCGGCCATGATGCGTTCGAGCAGTTGCATGCGCTGCAGCACGCCCGCCTCGATGTGCTGCCAATCGGCGTGCCCCAGCATGAGCGGAAACAGGTCGAGCGACCAAGGGCGCTGCGGCTGGTCGGCGGCGGCGTACACGTTGTAGGTGATGCCGTTGTCGCGCACTTGCCGCTGCAAGTGGGCCATGCGGGCGTTCAAGTCGGCTTGACGGTCGGACGTGTTTGCAGGGAGCTGGGCCACAAGGTTTTGCCACGGCCCGCTGAGCTTTGGGGATGGCGGGGCCGCCCTCTGACCTTGGCTCTGGGCTTGCTTTGAAGCCTGCGCCTGCGTCAGGTTCGGGGGCGTGACCTGGCCCCTCAGCTCGTCCCAGTGCCCGGCGGGCGCGCGGTCTTCCTCAAGGGCCAGCCAGCTCATGGCCTGCACTTCTGGGGCAGGGATGGCTAGGGGCGAGTTGTCATGCATCGAAACATTGTCGTTGATCAGACACGGCGCAAATCCAGCGTGTACGGAAATTCGGGACTGGCGTGCAGCTGGGCGTTGGGCCGCAGGCTCGGCAGCTGTTTCATCACGCTCGGGGTGTGTCCCATGCGGAAAAAGCGGGCCAGGCGGCGGCTTTCGGCTTCGTAGGCGTTGACCGGGAAGCTGTCGTAACTGCGACCGCCGGGGTGCACCACATGGTATTGGCATCCGCCCAATGAGCGTTTCATCCAGGTGTCCACCAGGTCCACCGTCAGCGGCGAGTGCACGCCGATGCTGGGGTGCAGTGACGAAGGCGGGTTCCATGCCTTATAGCGGACGCTCGCCACGTACTCGCCCACCACGCCTGTGGGTTGCAGGGGCAGGGGGTGGCCGTTCACCGTCACGGTGTGGCGAGCCGGGTTCATGCCGGTCACATGCACCTCGATGCGCTCGAGAGACGAGTCCACATAACGGGCTGTGCCGCCCGCGCCGCTTTCTTCGCCCATGACGTGCCAAGGCTCCAGGGCATTGCGCAGCGTGACGAGCGCGCCGTCGACCTGAATTTGCCCCACCAACGGAAAGCGGAACTCAAAATGCGGCGCGAACCAGCTCGGGTCAAAGTGGAAGCCCGCGTCGCCCAGCTCGGTCAGCACGTCGTCAAAGTCCTTGTGGATCCAGTGCGGCAGCATGAAGCGGTCGTGCAGCTCAGTGCCCCAGCGGGTCACGGGTGCTGAATAAGGCGCATCCCAAAAGCGGGCCACCAGCGCGCGCAGCAGCAGTTGCTGCACGATGCTCATGCGTGCGTGCGGCGGCATTTCAAACGCCCGCAGCTCCAGCAGGCCCAAGCGCCCAGTGCTGCTGTCGGGGGAGTACATCTTGTCGATGCAGAACTCGCTGCGGTGGGTGTTGCCCGTGACGTCCACCAAGATGTTGCGCAGCGTGCGGTCGACCACCCATGGGGCCATGTCGGTGCCAAATTTCTTGCGATTCTTGGTGATCTCGCGCAGGGCGATTTCCAGCTCATAAACCTGGTCGTTGCGGGCCTCATCCACACGCGGGGCCTGGCTGGTCGGGCCGATGAACATGCCGCTGAACAAATAGCTCAGGCTGGGGTGGTTGTGCCAATAAAGGATAAGGCTGGCCAGCAATTCGGGTCGGCGCAAGAAGGGGCTGTCGGCGGGTGCGGCACCGCCCATCACCATGTGGTTGCCGCCGCCGGTGC
>JBIKQY010000423.1:0-2693 GCA_044349465.1 Limnohabitans sp.
TACATCTCGCGCTACCACATGCGCCACCTGGACCTGATGGACTTGTTGGCCAAATACACCCCCAAAAACAACGCGCCCATGGACGCCCTGGCCAAGCTGTGCGGCTTTCCCGGCAAGCTGGGCATGGACGGCTCGCAGGTCTATGCGCAGTTTCAGGCCGGGCACACCGAAGACATTCGGCGCTACTGCGAAACCGATGTGATGAACACCTATTTGCTGTACTGCCGCTTTCAGAAAATGCGCGGCGGCTTCACCGAGGCCGAGTACGCGCAGGAAATCGCCTTTGTCCAAGAACAGTTGGGCAATTTGGCCCCGCAAGAGCCTCACTGGCAGGAATACCTGCAAGCTTGGACCTGACGTTTCCCTTTGAAACTGTGCGCTGGACACTCAAGGCAGGCCTCACATCCTGAGACAATCGGGGCATGAGCGATCCAGACATTTCCCTATCCCAAGCCCACGCCGACGAACCCAGCCACTCCAGCGCCGACCTGCCCGAGGGGTGGCTGCGTGTGGGCTCCCTGGACATGGAGGCCCAAGGCATTGCCCGCCGACCTGATGGCAAAGTTGTGTTCATCGAAGGCGCTTTGCCTTTCGAGCTGGTGTCGGTCAACGTGCACCGCAAAAAGAACAACTGGGAGCAGGGCACCGTCACCCAAATCCACCATGAGTCTTCTCAACGTGTGCGGCCAGGCTGCCCGAATTTCGGCCTGCACGCCGGGGCCTGCGGCGGCTGCAAGATGCAGCACTTGGAGGCCTCGGCCCAAGTGGCCGTCAAGCAGCGGGTGCTCGAAGACAACCTGTGGCACCTGGGCAAAGTCAAAGCCGAGACCATGCTGCGCCCCATCGAGGGGCCGACTTGGGGCTACCGGTACCGCGCCCGCTTGTCGGTGCGTTACGTGATCAAAAAAGGCGAAGTGCTGATTGGCTTTCATGAGCGAAAAAGCCGCTACATCGCTGACATGAAAGTCTGTCCGGTTCTGCCGCCCCACGTCAGCCGCATGCTGCTGCCTTTGCGCGCGCTGATTGGCCAGATGGAGGCCCGCGAAACCCTGCCCCAGCTGGAGTTGGCTTGTGGTGACGAGGTCACGGCCTTGGTGCTGCGCCACCTGGAGCCCTTGAGCGAGGGCGACAAAGCCCTGTTGCGAGCGTTTGCAGCCGAGCACCAGGTGCAGTGGTGGCTGCAACCCAAGGGGCCCGACACGGTGCATTTGCTGAACGAGGGTGGGGCGCAGCTCAGTTATGGTCTGCCCGACTTTGGCATCACCATGCCATTTCGGCCCACCGATTTCACCCAGGTCAATCCGTTCATCAACCGCGTGCTGGTGGCCCGCGCCCTGCGCTTGCTGCAGGCACAAAAGACCGAGCGGGTGATTGACTGGTTTTGTGGGTTGGGCAATTTCACCTTGCCGCTGGCCACGCAAGCGGGGGAGGTGCTGGGCATAGAAGGTGCCGAGACCCTGGTGGCGCGATCACGCGACAACTACACACGCAACCAGGCCACACGGCCCGAAGGCCAAACCTTGGCCCCCACCGAGTTTGTCGCGCGCAATTTGTTCGAGATGACGCCCGAGATGCTGGTGGCCGATGGCACCGCTGACAAATGGCTGGTGGACCCTCCGCGTGAAGGTGCTTTTGCCCTGAGCAAGGCACTGGCCGAGCTGCACGAAAACCAGGACCTGCGCCAAGGCTGGACACCCCCACAGCGCATTGTGTATGTGAGCTGCAACCCCGCCACGCTGGCCCGCGATGCCGGCATTTTGGTGCACCGTGCGGGTTACCGCTGCGTGGCAGCTGGTGTCATCAACATGTTCGCCCACACGGCGCATGTGGAGAGCATGGCGGTGTTTGAGCTGGCCTGATCCGACCAAGCCGGTCGCGGGTCCATGGCTCTGAACCAGAAAAAAAGGCTCCCGAGGGAGCCTTTTTTGAGGTGTATGCAACGCAGATCAGTCGCGCTCGCCGCCCATGATGCCGAGCAAGGCCAACAGGCTTTGGAAGATGTTGAAGACGCTCAGGTACAGGGCCAAAGTGGCGCTGATGTAGTTGGTCTCGCCGCCATCCAGGATGCGCTTGAGGTCATACAGCAAGAAGGCGCTGAAGATGCCGATGGCCAAAGTGGAGAGGACCAACATGCCGGCGGTGGAGCCCACAAACACGTTGATGATGCCGCCCACCATCAGGACCATGGCCCCAACGAACAGCCATTTGCCCATGCCGGACAGATCGCGCTTGATGACGCTGGCCAGGCTGGCCATGACAAAGAACACGCCAGCGGTACCTGCAAAAGCGGTCATCACCAGGTCAGAACCGTTCTTGAAGCCCAGCACCATGGCGATCATGCGCGAGAGCATCAGGCCCATGAAGAAGGTGAAAGCCAGCAGCACGGGCACGCCAGCGGCCGAGTTTTTGGTTTTCTCGATGGCGTACATGAAACCGAATGCGCCGCCCAGGAAAACGATCAGGCCCATGAAGCCTGTCAGGGATTGGGTGATGCCTGTGCTCACGCCGACCCAGGCGCCCAGCACGGTGGGCAGCATGCTCAGGGCGAGCAGCCAATAGGTGTTGCGCAGAACGCGGTTGCGTGCTGCCAGGTCCACATGGCCCCAGTCAGCGGAATTGAGGGTGCGAAGGTCGCTCATGGTGTATCTCCTAAAAGGCCTTTGAAAAAGGTTGGCCCATTGTAGAGGCCCCAA
>JBIKQY010000424.1:0-2685 GCA_044349465.1 Limnohabitans sp.
CGAAGCCGAGTTGCGCGATGCGGGCCACCTGTGGGGCCAAAGCGTCTGGAAGACCGAGGAAATCCTCAAGTCCAGCTTGCAAGACCCTCTGTTGCGCGTTTGCAGCATCGGCAAGGCCGGTGAAAACGGCGTGCTGTATGCCGCTGTGGTGAACGACCTGCACCGTGCGGCTGGCCGCTCGGGCGTGGGCACGGTCATGGGCAGCAAGAACCTCAAAGCCATTGCGGTGCGCGGCACCAAAGGCGTGGGCAACATGCAAAACCCCAAGGCGTTCATGGCTGCGGCCAAGGCGGCCAAAAAGGTGTTGGCCGACAACGCTGTCACCGGCCAGGGCCTGCCCGCTTATGGCACCCAGGTGCTGATGAACGTGATCAACGAAATCGGCGGATTGCCCACACGCAACCACCGCGATGTGCAGTTTGAAAGCGCCAAAGACATCTCTGCCGAAGCCATGGTCACGCCCCGCGAGACCGATGGCAAAAAGCACCTGGTGACCAACCAAGCCTGCTTTGGTTGCACCATTGCTTGCGGCCGCATCAGCAAGATGGACGAAGGCCACTTCTCCGTCAAGAACAAGCCTGAGTACTGGGGCGCCAATGGCGGCCTGGAATACGAAGCGGCTTGGGCGCTGGGCGCAGCCAACGGCGTGAAAGACCTGGAAGCCCTGCAATACGCCAACATGATCTGCAACGAAGAAGGCTTTGACCCGATCAGCTTTGGCACCACCATTGGCGCCGTCATGGAGCTATATGAAATGGGTGTGCTGACCAAAGAGCAAATCGGCGTGGCAGCACCCTTTGGCTCGGCCGAAGCCTTGTGCGAGTTTGTCGACATGACCGCCAAGGGCATTGGTTTTGGCAAGGAAATTGGCATGGGCTCCAAGCGCCTGACCGCCAAATACGGCCACCCCGACCTGTCCATGAGCGTCAAGGGCCAAGAATTCCCTGCCTACGACGGACGCGTGATCCAGGGCATCGGCTTGGCTTACGCCACTTCTAACCGTGGTGCTTGCCACCTGCGCGGCTACACCATCGCTTCTGAAGTGCTGGGCATCCCGGTCAAGACCGAGCCCACCGAGCACGAAGGCAAGCCTGAATTGGTCAAGGCCTTCCAGGACGCGACAGCCGCGTTTGACTCGGCAGGCATTTGCGTCTTCACCAGCTTTGCCTGGACATTGGCTGACGTGGCCCCTCAGGTGCAAGCCGCTTGTGGCGAAGAGTTCACCATGGAGCACTTGAACCACATCGGCGAGCGCATCTGGAACATGGAGCGCGAGTTCAACAACGCCGCCGGCTTCACCAAGGCCGACGACAACCTGCCCAAGCGCCTGATGACCGAAGCCGCCAAAACCGGCCCCGGCAAAGGCATGGTCAGCAAGTTGGACGAAATGCTGCCCAAGTACTATGACGCGCGTGGCTGGGATGGCGAAGGCCACCCCACATCGGCCACCCGGGAACGCCTGGGTTTGTGACCTTGCCCCTGTAGGAGCGAGCGCCTGCTCGTGAAGCCTTCACCGTAGGGGTGCGCTTCTACAGGAATCCAAGCGGCCTGCGGGCCGCTACCTGTTTCTGGAGTCCGATTCATGACCCACCACGTCATCTTGGGCGCAGGCCCCGCCGGTGTCATCGCCGCCGAAACCCTGCGCAAACACGCCCCCGCCGACACCATCACCTTGGTGGGTGACGAGCCGGATGCGCCTTATTCGCGCATGGCCATCCCTTATTTGCTGATCGGCAACATCGAAGAGCAGGGCACCTACCTGCGCAAGAGCGCCACCCACTTTGACGATTTGCGCATCACGCAAGTCAAGGCCAAAGTCACCCGCGTCGACGCTGCAGGCAAAACCGTGCACCTCGATAACGGCCAGTCGATGGCCTTTGACAGGCTCTTGATCGCCACCGGCTCGCACCCCGTGCGCCCACCGATTGCGGGCATGGACCTGCCTGGCGTGCACCCCTGCTGGACGCTGGAAGACGCCCGCGCCATCCAGGCGCTGGCCAAGCCCGGTGCCCGTGTGCTGCAAATGGGTGCAGGCTTCATTGGCTGCATCATCATGGAAGCGCTGGCGGCGCGCGGCGTCAAGCTCAGCGTGGTGGAGATGGGCGACCGCATGGTGCCCCGCATGATGGGCCCTGTGGCGGGCGGCATGATCCGCGACTGGTGCGAAGCCAAAGGCGTGCAGGTGTTCACCGGCACCAAGGTCGAAGCCATCAGCCAAGGCGCAGAAAAAGGCTTGCTCGGCAAGTTGGCTTCTGCGGTGGGTTTGGGGTCAGACGACGCCAGCGGTGCGCTGCAGGTGCGTTTGTCCAATGGCCAAACCGTCGAGGCCGATCTGGTCATCAGCGCCACCGGCGTGCGCCCAGCGATTGGGTTTTTGAAGGACAGCGGCATCACCTGCCTGCAAGGCGTGTTGACCGACGAGCACCTGCAAACCAATGTGCCCGGCATCTTCGCAGCGGGCGACTGCGCCGAAGCCTTTGACCAAGTCAGCGGCAAAACCATCGTGAGCGCCATTCAGCCCAACGCCGCTGAGCAGGCCCGCGTGGCCGCGCTCAACATGCTGGGCCAAAAAACCGAGCTCAAAGGCGTCACGCAAATCAACGTGCTCGACACCCTGGGTTTGATCTCCACCAGTTTTGGCAACTGGGAAGGCGTGGCCGATGGCCAGTCGGCCGTGTTGACCGA